>JANYFH010000340.1 GCA_025362705.1 Betaproteobacteria bacterium | reverse complement strand
TATCGTGTTTGGTTACGAAGGTTCAAAGGCGGCCATGTTTGATTCGACCATCGGCAGGATTTCTGCACACCGCGCTTTCATGTTGAATCTACTGGCGTTGGAACAAATCAGCAATTAAGTTTATTTTCCACGCCAGTGTGAAAAATGCCTCTAAATTGGAGTGCGTGATGAACGATAAGAAACCCGATCTCACTACCGACCCAGCTGCTGCCCTCTACATCAAGGATGAAATTGTCGACGTCGTTTTTGCCGAACGCGACGGCGAACTGGTAAGCCGCGAGGGTCCGAATCGTTACTGCATTGGCGACGCACTGATTACCGGTTCGACCAACGATCAGTGGAGTGTTTCACGGGATCGTTTCGACGCCAGGTACGAAACGCTTGGTCCGCATTTACACGGAGAACAAGGCCGCTATCGCGCCAAGCCTGTACCAGTGCGGGCAAAACAGATGAGTACGCCGTTCACCCTCGCCCGTCGCGTTGGTGGCGACATGCTCAGTGGGCTTGCACAGGACTGGTTGCTGCAATACGCGCCGGGCGATTACGGCGTGGTTGAGAATGCGCGCTTTCAGCGAGTGTATCGGCGCGTGTCCTAAAGCATCGTCTGTCAGGGCTGTTTATGCAGCATGCGAATCGCGCACCGATTCTTCCAGCTCTGTGAATGCTTCTTGAACATACGCGCCCAATCGCTGCAGATTAGGCAATTCGTCAGTGGCGATCAGGCCAAAGAAAAGCTCGCCCGCATAGCTGAAGAGCGTAATGTTGAGCAGGTTACTGGGCGGCAGGGTGCTGATGGGATGCATCTCCTCAATTTTCGCGCCCTTCATGTACAGGAATTCCTTGGGGCCTGGCACGTTTGAGACCAGCGTATTGCCCATCGGCGGCAAGGTATTTGAGAGCTTCAGCATCTCCGCAATCTGTGCGACCAGCCCGGTGATGATGGTGTACGACTCAATGGCTTCCGGCGCGACGCTGTCGATCATAGTGCGCACGTTGCGTAGCGAAAAGCCGATATTGCGAAGACGCACGTACGGGTCATCAGTTGGCGGCGACAGTTCAACCTGGACGATGCCGATTTTATTGCCCGCAGTTTTTTCGCCTTCTTTTCTCAGGTTGACGGGCATTTGAATCGTGATCGGCCGCCTCAGTTCGACACCCTGATCGCGCAGATAGCGGCGCAATGCCCCGTCGAGACAAGTCAGTGCCACATGGTTGACGGTTGAGCGGGTACGTTTGCGAATGGCATCAACGCGCGCCATTGGCACTCCCGCCGTTGTGAACTGGCGACCCGAAGTCACTTGTCCGGTCAGCGGAGTTTTGGCGCTCGATACAAACGGTAACGCGATGGCATTCTTGGTTAGTTTCACGCTCTCCAGAAACAGCATCGCCGCCAGGCGGCTGATGCCAAGGAGGCGCCGGCTGGTGCCGCCCACTTCGTTCCACGCCGATTGCATCATTTCCTGGCTGCGTTTTTTGCGCCGGGCGCTGTGGCCGCCGTGCTTCAATGTCCACACCGGTGTGAGCGTCAATTCATCCGGCGATTGCGTCATGCATTCAGTGATCCAGCGTGACATGGTAACGCCATCGGCGTACGCATGATGCATTTTCTGATACAACGCAAAACGACCTTCGCCGAGACCATCGATCACATGCACTTCCCACAACGGCCGCGAACGATCCAGCATCGGCGTATGCAATGCCGAGACGAAATCGTACAGCGCCTGTCGGTCGTTACTGCCCTTGTCGAGCTTGTGATAAAAAACATGTTGCGCCAGATCGACCGCCCCGACGTCCTGCCAGTAAGGCATCGCGCTCATCGAGAAAACGATGATGCGATTGAACGGCGGCTTGACGTCGGTAAACGTAAGAAATTCTCGATATAGATTTTTGGCAAATCCGACGGTTGATTTGGCCGGTCGCTTGCATATCTGCAAGCCTGCAACATGCTTGGGGCTGGCCGTGCTCTCGGCAATAAAAAAGCCGAGATCAAGCAAGGATAGTTTGCTCATGTTGTTCCGTCGATGTGTGGCAGTGGATTCAGCCATTTTGCGCTATTGTGGCGGGCGCGCAAAATTTGCCACCGGAGTATTCCGAGCGCGCGCAGCCAAATTGTCCGCATTCGTCCTGGCATGACGTGAATGTTTGATGTCGGAGCGTCAACGATTTACTTTCGCGCGACGTTGGTCTCGACGTGGCCTTTCCAGCCCTAATTGCTGTGCCAATTTGACAATCGTTGACAAATTCCAAGCCAAATTAAGAGTTTACGTGAACCAATTCACATATTTTTTGTTTTGAACCCCTTAAGATTCATCCTGTCTTAAACAACTTAACCAACCTACTTTTCGAAAGCTCAATCATGCGTAATATCATTCTCAAATCTGCTGTTGCTCTTGCCCTTGGTGTTCCGCTGATTGCCAGCGCCGAATCCAATTTCACAACCGGTGCCGGTACGCCTATCACCGCGACGGCCAAGGTTGACTTCACGATCATCATCCCCAAGTTCGTTTCTCTGCAAGTCGGCGTTGCCGGTGCGGGTAATATCAACTTGATCACTTTCGACATGACTGCAGCGGCAGCCAGCATTGGTAATGCCGTGGCACAATCGGCAACCGTCGGCTCCGGCGACCTTGGCAACGGTATTGTTACCGCCAAGGTAACCGGCAACAACGGCCAGGTTACGTTGTCTGTAGCCGCAGCCGCTGGTGGCCTGGTAACTGCTGCCGGCGATACGATCCCGTTCAGCGAAATCACCACCACCACCGCAGTCCTTACCTCTGCGACTGCGTTGCCGGCGCCAGTGCTGACCAACGGTGCGAGTGCGGGTGTGTTGGCAGCACTGACCGGAACGAAGATCACGAATCAAGACGCTAAATGGACCTACAAGTATGCCAACAGCGCAGTTGTCGCGGCCGGTACATACGGCGGTGTTAACGTTCAAGGCGGCCGTGTGACTTATACTGCTTCCATGCCCTAATCGCATCTGATGTAAGGTCACCTGTATGAATTCGGAGGTGCCCGGGCAGTTAGCCGGGCACCTCTTTTCTTTTGTGTTGCTTTAATTTTTTGGCGGCACGCGCAGTGGGGGTCATTGCCGTATCGGCAATCGGCCAGATGGAGTAGATGCAATGAACCGAAAAGTCTCCGCTATTACCAGGATGATCCCCGCAGCGATGTTGGCGGCCATGGGATTGATACACGAATCTGTGTCGGCATATACCGTCAACATCACTGCCGGAACGCGAATCGTGTATCTGGCCGTGGGCAATGGTTCGTTTACCGGGACTTTGCAGGGTGGCGGAACACCCGCAAACAATGCACCGGTCAATACGGTTTCAGTGACAGTAGCTGCCAACGTGGTCGGTACCGGGGCATCGCAATTGATGACGACCAACAGTACACAGGCAGCCAGCTTCTGGGACGGCTTCGCGTTTTGCACGCCAGCGACGCAACAGGTATATATCGGCGGATTCTTTCGCATGCCCGGGGCAGCAGGCAATGCGACCCTGACCGTCTCTACGCCGGTGGGCGGCTTGGTCAACGCAGGCGGAAATACCATACCGTTTAGCCAGATCACGTGGGTCAGTAGCGGCAACGGCGACACGGGCGCGGAGGTAATTCCTTCCGGAACGTTTACGGGCGGCATGCAAACCCTCGCTTCATTGCCGGTCAATACATGGAATGAGAGCTGCCATACGTTTTCGTACCTCAACGCGAATGTGGTTGCTGCCGGGACTTATACCGGGCGGGCGACTTACACGCTAAGTGCGCCATGAGTCGCGCAGACGCCGCCGGTGTGAGCCAGGCAAAATCCGCACTTTCGATGATGGGTGCCATTGTCATTGCACTTGCCATGACACAACCCGCCGGTGCCGCAACGTTTGCTGTGGATGACTCGACTTCGTACACTCATGATGCCAACACGGCAATGAAATGGAAGCTTGTAGCGCCGAGCCGCCGGTTAGGCAGTTTGGTAGAGGGCACGACATTGGTGACGGTACGATTGAATTTGATGCCGTGGGCGAACAAAAATGGAAAGATTTACATGGCGCTTGGCAAGCAGGCGATCGGGCCTGTCAAAGCGACATGGACCACACAAGGTCGCCTGCTGGCGGGGCAATTGAATTCAGGCGACCGCACGTTGGTCTATGCGGGACCGATCCGCACCGCCATCCTGGAAGATACGATAACGTTGACCATAGAGACCGATGGTCAGCGTCTGGTGTCGGCGCAGCGCCTGCAGTTTACTTTTGAAATCGATGTGGACTGATTTCGATGAATAACTCGCAAGCAGGTAGCCGATTGTTGCGCGCATTTTTTTTGGCGTTGTACGTTGTTGTGACTGCTTCGTGCGCTCCCAGCTTGTACGCGCAAGGATTCGCGGCAATTATTTCGCCGCCAAGATTCGAGTTGTTCGCCAAGCCTGGCGAGAAGACGCGCCAGGTAGTCGAGATCACCAACGCTAGTGCGCAATCGGCCCGGTATTACCTCAAGACGGCC
Organism: Betaproteobacteria bacterium; assembly: GCA_025362705.1. GTDB lineage: Bacteria > Pseudomonadota > Gammaproteobacteria > Burkholderiales > Usitatibacteraceae > UKL13-2. Next base: position 3,191 of record JANYFH010000340.1, on the reverse strand, counting down.
GACTGGACTCTCGATAAAACCGGCGGCGTCGCCTTTGACGAGACGCTCACTGCCGGTAGTTGCCGTCCCTGGGTTGCTATTGAAAAGCGCGAGATCACTGTGGCTGGCGGTGGCCGCTACCGTTATCGATTCGAAGTCTCGCCGCCCGTCGACGCCCCTGCAGGAGAATGCCGTTTTGCGCTGCTGGTCGAGGGTGATGAACAAGTTGTGAAGACCACCGACGGCCCGGCAGTTCCAGTGGCAGGGCGCATTGCTGTCATCGTATACGTCATCGTCGGCAGTGCGGCACCGAAACTTGAGATCGTCGGCACACAGGTCGCATTGATCAACGGCAACTCCACGCCGGTGTTGCAAGTCAAAAACAGCGGGAATGCACATGGCCGTCTCGATGGTTTCTTGTCGGGCACCGACGCGGATGGCAAGAAACTTGAGTTCACGATTTCCACTTTGCCGATATTGTCGGGGGAAACACGCACCATTTCGCTCACGGTGACGCGCGGCGAAAAAGATCCGCCCGTCAAGATCGCCTATCCGGTCACGATACGCGGCAACCTGGAATGGGCCGACAAATCGACTCCGTTCGAACAGCGATTCGCACCGTGATCAGGGAGGGCCAGCAAAGCAAAGCTTGCATCACTTTTGTAGTGCTCATGCTTTCGCAGTTGCAGCCAGGATGGGCGCAAACACCCACGCCGGAAAAAAAAACAGAGACTCCCACCGCCGCGCCTGCCTATCAGGATCGTCTCATCGATACCGGCAATCTGGCGCCGCTGGTTGACGACGTGGACGCGGTCTACAACGCCGATGGCAAGCCCCGCTCCTGGCGGATCGAAGCGTTCGGCAGCGATCTCAATACCGGCGGTGTTACCCGGCGCGAAAATGGATTTAGCTTCGGCGGTCGATACGATACGACCGACTACGGTGCGGTGAGTCTCGACGGGACAATTCGCAACGGCCTGCATTCAAGTCTCTTTACGTTTTGGCAGCGGGGGCTGGCGTTCGACAATGATTGGCGCGCCAACAATGGCGCTGGCATGCTCAACACGCCCGCCATCGAGTTGTCGCGAAATCAATACCGGTTTTATCTGCCGTCCTTTCCGATTGCTGGCATCCAATCCGAATTACTGCACGATGGCGACCTGCAAATCCAGGCGAGCGTTGGCGAGCCCGGCAATTTCAATGGCTTGCGGGTAGCGGGTTTCTCCGGTCTGGGCGGGCGCGTTGTCACGGGCGGCGCGCAATGGGTCGTCGCACCGCAGTGGCTTGCCGGATTTCAATTTGTCGATGCAAACGGTGTAGGTAATGTTCTTGATCCACTGGTGCCGAACGCGAAAACCACCGGTCGATCTTGGTATGGAAGCAGTTCCTGGCAAGATGCCGATTCGCGTGTGCAGTTCAATCTCGTCAACAGTGAGGTGGGACCGGCGGCGCACAGGAATGGATTGTGGCTTGACGGCGAAACGCGCGATGGTCGCTATCGCTACAACTATGGTGTATTCAAAATGGATCCGGGCCTTATATGGGGTTACATGCCCTTCATCGAAGATACGATGGGCGGCTATTACCGCGTCAATTATCAGAGCCAGCAATGGTTGTGGGCGGTGGGGCTGGACAGTGTGAGCTCTGTTTCGGACAGGGGCACCGAGGCGGTCTACGGCACGGCCAGCCTCCGTTATCAGGTCAATCGTTCACTCGGCATCGGCGGGGCTGCCACGGTGCGACATGCGAGTGATGGCGCGCAAGCAGCGTATGTTTTTGTTGACAAGCAGAGTTATCTCGGCACGACGCGCATTCAGTTCGATGCCGCGTCGGCAAAAAACCACCAAAGCAGCGAACAAATTACCTTGGATCATGCGTGGCCAGCTGAGTCGGGATTGCGTTTGAGTACTTCGCTATCGCTGGCGCGAGAAACAACCGCCGAGAAGCGCATCACGCATGCAAACTTCGGGGTCAATGGCGGTATTGACCTATGGAACAACATCACGCTGGAAGGCAACGTGCATTGGCTGACCAATCGCGATATGGGTACGACCCATGGAACCTACGCGAACGTGAGTATGAACTGGCGCATCAGTCCACGCTGGACAATGTCGATGTCGTACTACGACAATCGCCGCGAAGATCCGCCGGTCCTCAGTGTTGCCTCGTTGATCCCGACGCCGCTGTTTGCGCCAGTGGTCAGGGATCGCGCCGTGTTTCTGATTCTGCGCTATGAAGACCGCGCAGGAACACCGTTGGTGCCACTGGGTGGCGCGCCAGGTTCGGGGGCAGGAAACATTGCCGGATACTTGTTCTTCGATGCGAACGACAACGACCGGCGCGACGCAAATGAGACCGGCGCAGCCAACGTCACCATCCTGCTCGACGGCAAGTTTTCCACGCGAACCGATAACCAGGGCAGGTTCGAGTTCCCGCTGGTTGCATCGGGTAACCATGTGATCACGGTAATACCGGACAATCTGCCGCTACCTTACTCTGTCGTTGGAGACGGCAAGCGGCAAGTGGTTGTGCGTACGCGCGAGACCACGGCGTTGGATATTGCGGCGACGATTCGAAAGTAACTGGTAGCCTGGCGCGAATGCGTAGATCGCCAATTGGCGAACATTCCAGGCCATAAACATCTGAAACGCTGCGCCAATGCTAGTGTTTATCAATATTTCGCAGGCTACATCCCCGTCTGAAAAACATGCCCCGCGTGTTCGCGTAGCGCATGAAACTGCACGCTTGGATAACGCTCTGCCGACACTTCCAGCTCCGACACATGCGCAGCCAAAAACGCGGGCGCTTCGACGACATCGTGTGCTATCCGGTGCGCGTTGGCATCGATGAAACGTTTTAATGTGGTCGCGTTGTCGCAGGTGATCCAGCGCGCGAGCCGATAGCGAGATGGCTCCAGCCGTGCATCGACACCGTACTCGGATTTCAAACGATGCAACACGACTTCAAACTGCAACGTGCCGACTGCACCGAGCAAAAGGCTGCCGCCTGAAATCGGTTTGAATACCTGAATCGCACCCTCTTCGCCGAGCTGCTGAAGTCCGGTGCGCAATTGCTTGCTGCGCATCGGGTCGGCGATTTCCACATTCTGGAAAATCTCCGGTGCGAAATAGGGCAGGCCGGTGAACTGCAGGGTTTCACCCTCGGAGAGCGTATCACCCAGATGCAGGGTGCCATGATTGGGAATGCCGATG
>JANYFH010000331.1 GCA_025362705.1 Betaproteobacteria bacterium | reverse complement strand
ATTGCGTTTCATCGCGGCAAGCACTTTGTCCGAACCCGATTGCACCGGCAGATGCAGTTGCGAGACAAGCTTGGGCAACTTCGCGTAACAGTCGATCAGGCGCTGCGTAAATTCGAGCGGATGCGAGGTGGTATAGCGGATACGTTCAATGCCCGCAATCGAATGCACAGCCGACAACAGCAACGCAAAATCCGCTGGCTCGCCATCGGGCATTTCACCAACGTACGCATTCACATTCTGGCCCAGCAACGTGACTTCTTTTACGCCTTTGGAAACAAGGTCGCAAATATCGGCCATCACGCTTTCAAAAGAGCGTGAAATTTCCTCACCGCGCGTATACGGCACTACGCAAAAGCTGCAGTACTTTGAACAGCCTTCCATAATCGATACAAACGCGGTTACGCCTTCGACGCGCGCTGGCGGCATGTTGTCAAATTTTTCCACTTCCGGAAATGAGATGTCGACCTGTGATTGCCCGGTTTTACGCTTGGTCTGAATCATGGCGGGCAGGCGGTGCAGTGTCTGCGGGCCAAACACGAGATCGACATACGGCGCGCGCTTGACGATGCCTTCGCCCTCCTGAGAGGCGACACAGCCGCCAACACCGATCAGCAAATCGGGCTTAGCCAATTTCAACTCACGGATGCGTCCCAAATCGCTGAACAACTTTTCGGACGCTTTCTCGCGCACAGAACATGAGTTGTAGAGCACCAGATCCGCATCATCAATCGTGGTGGTTTTTTCGTAGCCCTCAAAGGCGTGGAGCACGTCGGCCATTTTGTCCGAATCGTATTCATTCATCTGGCAACCAAAGGTGCGGATGAAGACTTTCTTGCTTTGCGGCGCGTCGGACATTGTGGCTCCTGGGTACGGTAGATAAACCGGACAGGTGATTGAGGCTTGGCGATGGAGTCGCGAGAAAATTGAGCGAGAGGTATCAAGTTGGCAGTGAACAGCGGAATCGTACACGTGTACGATGAGCAGCGGAACTGCCAAATTGACGCCTCGCAGCCGATTTAATCGCGGCTAACGAACAAAGAGCCGCGTTAAGCGGCTCTTTGGAGTGTTCTGGTGGCCAATCCCTGATTCGAACAGGGGACCCACGGATTATGATTCCGTTGCTCTAACCGGCTGAGCTAATTGGCCTTTTTAAGAAAACGGGCTTTCGCCCATGTCCCCGAAAAGTCTCGAAGTATGGCGCGAAGTGCTGTTTTCGTCAAGGCGGACGTAGTCAAGAAATCATCTTGAATTAGCATATTGCACTGCAACAAAAAGTGGATTATGCTAGTCGACAAATTTATATCTGCGTTGCAGCATACTGGTTCCCCTCAGTCAACAACTCAAGCACCCTCACTCACGATTAAACCGATCATCATTCGCCGCGCGACCGTCCTTTGCCACCTGAACACCGGGAGGCCGCGTCGGCAACATCCCCATGGATTCTTCCCATAAAAAACTAAGTGCGCTGACCGTCGGTGCCATTGGCGTCGTGTTCGGCGACATCGGTACCAGCCCACTTTATGCATTGAAGGAATCCTTCAATCCGGCGCACGGCATTCCGCTTTCCGAAGCGTCGGTGCTGGGCATTCTATCGCTGGTGTTCTGGTCGCTGATGACGCTTGTAACAGTGAAGTATCTTGTCTTCATGATGCGCGCAGATAACCGTGGTGAAGGCGGCATCCTCGCGCTTACCGCGCTTGCACAGCGCTGCTATCGCGTATCCTCGCGCGGGCGCTGGATCGTCACGTCGCTCGGTATTTTCGGTGCGGCCATGTTCTATGGCGATGGCATCATCACGCCAGCAATTTCGGTGCTGTCGGCAGTTGAAGGTCTGAAAGTCTTGTCACCCAATCTGCAGCAATTTGTCCTTCCCATTTCCATCGGGATTCTCATAGGCTTGTTTGCCATTCAGCGGCACGGCACGGCAACGATCGGGAGATTTTTTGGTCCCACCATGGTCGTCTGGTTTATCGTGATTGCCGCGCTGGGGGTTATCCAGCTTGTCAAGAATCCTCACGTGCTTGCCGCGATAAATCCACAATATAGCTTCCAGTTTCTGTTTGATCATCGCTTCGCAGCATTTGCGGTACTCGGATCAGTGGTGCTATGTGTTACTGGTGCTGAAGCGCTTTATGCGGACATGGGACATTTTGGGAATCGACCGATTCGAATGGGTTGGTACTCACTGGTGTGGCCAGCCTTGCTGCTGAATTATTTCGGCCAAGGTGCACTGGTATTGGCCAATCCGAGCGCAGTGGAAAACCCGTTCTTTCTGATGATGCCTTCATGGGCATTGCTGCCGATGATCGTGCTTGCAACAGTTGCCACTATCATCGCGTCGCAGGCGGTTATCTCTGGCGCCTTCAGCATGACTAAGCAGGCTATCCAGCTAGGCTATCTGCCACGATTTGCGATCAGTCACACCAGCGAAAAAGAAATGGGGCAAATCTACGTGCCCTTCGTAAACTGGTTCATGCTCGCTGCCATCGTTTTGCTGGTGCTGGGGTTCAAGACGTCTGACAATTTGGCGGCGGCTTACGGGATTGCTGTGACCATGACCATGCTAACGGCAACGTTACTCCTTTACGTGATCATGACGCGGATTTGGCGATGGAATAAATGGATGGTCTTAGTGCTGACGGTGGTACTCCTCAGCAACGACCTGATGTTTCTTGGTGCCTGTCTGCTTAAAGTTACCGACGGAGGGTGGTTCCCGCTTGTGGCAGGCATCATCATGTTCACCGTCATGAGCACCTGGTGGCGCGGCCGTCTGATCGTTCGCAAACACTCGAACGAAGGTGCGATGCCGCTTAAGTTGTTTGTTGACTCCATCGCGATAAGCCCACCTCACAAGGTAGCCGGTACCGGCATTTTCATGACTGCCAATGCCGACGGCGTACCCAGCGCGCTATTACACAACCTGAAGCACAACAAGGTGCTGCACGAACGCGTTGTCGTACTTTCGGTCATCGTCGAGGATATTCCCTATGTGCCAAAAGAAGACTACGTGTGGATCGAAAACCTGAATAACGGATTCTGGAAAATCACCGGCCACTACGGCTTCAAGGAAACACCGGATATTCCCAGCATGCTCACCGACTGCAAATTGCAATCGATGAGTTTCGACATGATGGACACCACCTTCTTTATCAATCGTGAAACACTGATTGCAACCCCCGGCGGCGGCATGGCACTGTGGCGGGAGCATCTGTTTGTGTGGATGTCACACCTCGCAGCGAAGGCTTCGGATTATTTCCGTATTCCTACGAATCGGGTGGTGGAGTTGGGGACGCAGGTCGAGATTTAACACTGAACGGCATCGCAGCAATTCGCATTCGGTAGCAAGCGCAGGCGGTTGATCCGGTTTCTTCAATTCGACGCACATCATGCTAGTGCTAAAAACGGTTGCCGACGTGAATCCATAGTGCATTTCCCTGCGGCGTATTGCGATTGCCCGATTCGCGGTACCACTTGATATCGACGAACTGCCCGGTTGGGAAAAACTGTTTCGCCGCGACACCGATGGCATTGACACGCATGCGGTTGCCGATATTCTGGCCGTTCAACTCGTCGTCCGATAGTTGCCGATAAAGATAACCCGCCAAACCAAGGACAGCACCCGGCTGCGGCTTCCAGCCGATCGCATAGTTAAGATTGAGCAATTGACCGGAACGATGGCTGGTATCGCTATTGCGTTGATGATGATCCCAATTGAGACGATAGCTGACTTCGCACCACGGCTCGGGCATCCACGTTCCGGAGTGTACCAAACGAAACACGCTGCGATTCTGGCCAGGATTGGCCAGTCTGTTTTTATCATAACTGCCGGTCGGAAATACCAGATCAAACGCATTCACCATCTGGAACTCGGGAAACGTCCAATGCAGCGCATTACCAAGAGTAATATCCGCCAATCCACTATGACGATGCTGCAAGTGCAGGCCCGGTGCGGGGGACAGCGCCACATCAATATCCAGCGTTGGCAAGATCAATATGGTCGCCCAGTTGTCAGCACCTAGCACGCCAGCGGGTTTGATCCACACGAGCTTGCCCGTGACAGCCGACACCTTCAGGTCAAACGCAACCGGCAACGTGCCGCCGTCGCCGCCTTTGAGTGTGGTGGCTCGATAGCGATTGAGCATGATTTCGCCGTACCACCCAGACGGCGGCATCAACGCTGCGGCGAAGTCTTCACCGCCGGGTGGAAAGGCGGCAACGCCGCCTTCGGTGGCACTGGCAATCGACCCAGCCATACCGATAGTCATTGCGAAAATTGCGGATACCGCGTGGGAATTACGTGCGATTTTTTGCGGCAACACATCTCTTACCTAGCTTTTTCATAGGTTTTCTTTCTTGAGAAATGAACGAATGGTCTAGCGAACGGCGGCGCCGCTTAACCCGTGGATGGTTTCCAGTCCTTGTCCTTGATTTCAATGATGAAGGATCGCACCGCATGCCCCGAAATGTTCTCGGTCGTATGTATTTCCGCCGGACTCCAGAACATGTCACCAGCTTTTGCCTCAACAGCGAGGACTTTCCCGTCGTCGGTGATGACTTTCACTTTTGCGTCCGACGAAATCATGGTGAGATGGGCCGGATGCGAGTGTTTGCCCAGACCGCACACACCCATTCCCGGACGCGAGCGGTATTCCAGGACTCGCAATTTT
>JANYFH010000323.1 GCA_025362705.1 Betaproteobacteria bacterium | reverse complement strand
CAACTGCTGACACATTGTCTGCTTTGTCGACCACGCTACTGCTCGCGCTCCCGACCACACTCGTCGATGCTGCGCCGGCGGGTCGCTGTTGCAGCCAATCATCGTAGCCGCCAGCGTAAGCCCGCACGAGACCATCGCCTTCGAAAGCGAAAACCTGCGTGACGACATTATTCAAAAACGTTCGATCATGGCTCACCAGCAAAACCGTGCCGGCATAATCCTGCAACAGACTCTCCAGCAGCTCCAGCGTTTCCATATCGAGATCGTTGGTCGGCTCATCCAGTACCAGCAAATTTGCGGGCCGCGAAAACAGGCGCGCCAGCAACAGGCGATTGCGCTCTCCACCGGAAAGCGATTTCACTTTCGCGCGTGCGCGCTGCGGTGGAAACAGAAAATCGCCGAGGTAGCTGATGACATGTTTCTTTATTGTTTTGTTGCCCATCGGCAGTTCGACGAACTCCGACCCCGGGCTGATCACATCGCCCAGCGTTGCCTCTTCATCAAGCGCTTCGCGAAACTGATCGAAATAGGCCGTCTGCAATTGCGTACCGCGCTTGATCTTGCCGGCATCCGCATCGAGATCGCCGAGAATCAATTTAAGCAGGGTGGATTTGCCTGCGCCGTTTGGCCCAACCAGCCCGACCCGGTCCCCTCGTTGCACGATACAGCTAAAATTCTTGATGACATTCTTGGTGCCGTAGGATTTGCTCACGTCGATGAGTTCTGCAACCAGTTTGCCGGAACGTTCACCCGCATCCAGCGAAAAATTGACCTTGCCCAATTGCTCGCGTCGTGCAGCGCGGTCGCGCCGCAACTGCTCGAGCCTGCGCACGCGACCCTCGTTACGGGTGCGACGCGCCTGCACACCCTGGCGAATCCACACTTCTTCTTCCTTCAACACTTTGTCGAAACGTGCGTTTTCCTGCGCTTCGTTATGCAGCGCCTCGGCTTTGCGGCGTATGTACTCAACGAACGTACCCGGATAACTCACAAGTTGCCCGCGGTCGAGTTCGATGATCCGCGTGGCGATTGTTTCCAGGAATCGCCGATCATGGCTAATCACCAGTACCGCGCCCTGATACGCGGCAATCGTTTCCTCCAGCCAAGTGATGCCTTCGATATCGAGGTGGTTGGTCGGCTCGTCGAGCAATAGCAGATCGGGTGCCGCAACCAGCGCTCGCGCCAGCGCCACCCGTTTGCGCAAGCCGCCGGAAAGTGAACCAAGCGTTGCGTCTTCGTCAATACCGAGTCTCGCGACCGCGTGCCCGACGCGGGATTGAAGTTGCCAACCATCGTGGGCTTCGAGACGCGATTGAAATACCGATAATTCATCCAGCGCATCCATGTCCCCCGCGCCCGCCGCACCGTGGGTGAGCGCGTGGTAAGCGATCAAATCGTCCGCCACATGACCCAGCCCACTGGCGACGGCATCAAACACCGTTTGCAGTTCCTCAAACTGGGGCTCCTGCAACACCAATGCAATCGTCAAATTCGGCGCCTGCGAGATGACTCCGTCATCTTCCTTCGCGATGCCGGCCAGAATCTTCAGCAGGCTCGATTTCCCCGCACCGTTGCGGCCAATCAGGGCGATGCGTTCGCCAGGCTCTATCGTGAGGTCGATGTGATCTAGAAGGGCAACATCACCGTAGGCCAGGGCCAGATTTTTGAACTGAAGGATGGGCATCGCTATGTGGCAATCAAAATTGGTACATGAAACTACGTGAATGGCGGAATCTGACGATCCGCGGCTGGTCCGGTAGCCAGCTGTGCATCCGCAGCGGGGCACACAAGTTGCAGAGTTAGGCAGCGCGCCATTTTACGCGTAAAATTTTGCCCGGTAGCGGTTTACGCAAGAATCACCGCCCTCGTAGCTCAGTGGATAGAGCATCCCCCTCCTAAGGGGAGGGTCACACGTTCGATTCGTGTCGAGGGCACCATTGATTTTTTCGCGCTCTTAAATATAGAAACCTCGGGAATTCATCATGTCCACGCAGGCAGAAAATCGCAAATCCGCATTACTCGCCGAAATTGAAAAACTGATCGCAGGCAAAGTGCCCGCCGCCCAGCTTGAGCAGGCGCAGGCGTTTACGGCCAAATATTGCAATGAAGTCGACGCCGAAGATTTTGTTGCTCGTACAGGGGCTGAATGGACGGCGCTATCGCTGTCGCATTTTGCCTTCGGCAACGAATTCCACCTGGGTGCGCCGAAGATGCGCATCTTCAACCCAAAGCATGCCGAGAATGGCTGGGAATCAGCGTCCACCGTCATTGAATTCGTCAACGACGACATGCCATTTCTGGTTGATTCGATTGCGATGGAAATCAACCGGCAGGGAGTAGCGATACAGCTTGTGCTTCATCCGCTGTTTGAGGCGACGCGCGACACGCACGGCACACTCACCAAGCTCGACGACGCCAAAGACGCCACACGTGGCGGCAATCCCATTGAGTCATGGATTCATGTCGAGGTTGAACGCATTACCGATCCTGTGCGTATCAAGGCGCTGGGTGATGGCCTCGTCACAGTGTTGGGCGATGTGCGCGCAGCAGTCGAAGATTTTCCTGCGATGAAGGCAAAGATTGCCGAGA
>JANYFH010000319.1 GCA_025362705.1 Betaproteobacteria bacterium | reverse complement strand
AGCCTGGCGTGCCACATCGAGTCCCGTCAGCCGCGGCATTTGAATATCCAGAAACACGATGTCTGGACGGTGTTGCGTCAGCGCCGCGAGCGCCGCAACGCCGTCCTCGACCTTCGCGACCAGATTCAATTCGGGCCACAGCGAGCCCAGCATTTCGGCGAGCTCTTCGCGCAGGATCGGTTCATCTTCGGCTATGACAGCGGTAGGTTGTGTGTTACGCGACGACATGGGGTACCTCGATCGAGATAGACTGCCCGCCGAGCGGGACCGGTTTTGCAGAAACGTTTACGTTAGTACCAAAAAAAGTGCGCAGCGACAGCCCGGCAGATTCGAGCAATTCTGCGGATATCGTCAGCGTGTTGGAGCGCGATGAAAGTTCAACGCATATCGTCGCGTCGCGACGTTCGGCGGCGATCAGCAGATGAATCGGCCGCGCCATCTCATCGCGCGGCGGCAAAAACTTCTGCAACAATGGCAACAGCACGGACGGTGGAAAATATCCATTCGCCGCCACAGGCTCGGTCTTTACTTGAACGCTAAGCGCGCCGTTGCGCAGGACTGACTCCACTGCCAGGAAGGCTTCGCAGAGCTGCATTTCATGGCTCACAGTGGATTTCGCCCCCGATGTACGCGGTAACGTTGCACGAAGAAAATCGATCAGATCCTCGAGCAGGCGCTCGGCTACCAAGGCATTCGTTTCGTACAAGGATTCGACCCGTGCAATCACGTCGAACAGGAACTCTGGTTCGACCCGCGCCTTCAGTACATTCAGCTTCGACTCAAGCGTATTCCGTTCCACGCTCTCGCTATCGAGGCGTGTTTTCAGCAGTGCCTCATTGATGCGCTCCGAGCGCATTTGCGATTCATAGGCAATGGCGAGCAGGCCGCTGAACGTGATGGCAAGCCAGAGGCAATAGAGAAACAGGCCTCGTTGATCGCCACTTGAAAGATTGTCGCCGAAAGTGCCAGCCAACCCGAATATGGCGGTAGCACCTTGGTAAGCCCGCAATGCTGACGTTGTCAGCGCGGTCGCCACCACCGCGATCCCGATCACAATCGTCCTCCATGTTCGGTGATCTATCCAGACTTGCACTGCTGTGATCAGCGCCACGGCAACACTCAGCATCAGTGTTTGGCTGCCGAGCATGTAAATGGCCCACAAGCCAATGCGCGCGTCGGGTGAGTCGTTAAGGAGTGGATAAGTATTCAACATTTCGCTCGTACCCAAGGCGATGATGAGCACGCCAATATGCGGGAGGCGTCTCCACAAAAGGCGCTTGAACACAGTCCAGCGCCAGCCGTCGATATCCTGCAGACCTGGCTCAAGCGCAACGGGATCGATTTGCGGTGGTTGCGGCGGGGACGTCGTGGGAAATATGGGCAAGGGTTTGCTCTCCACTGGTTGAAAGTGTAACGGCCCCTTCGCAAGCGCCAGCGAGAGGCTCATGCGGCCTTGCTCATGCCACCGATCCACTGGGGAACTGCGCGCTTGGCAATTTCCACCCGTGCGGTAACACCGGCCAGCTTATTTTGAGACAGTACCATTGATGCCGCGCCGCCATACAAGGCGCTGAGCCTTGAGCGGATATTGGCGAGCCCGATGCCGGTGCCGGACGTACCCGCGCTGGCTTGAATGCCGACGCCGTTGTCCGATACTTCGACTGCGAGCGTATTTGGCATATTGATCACGCGAATGTCGATGCGACCGCCCTCGGGCATGGGATTCAAGCCGTGCTTGATTGAATTCTCAACGAGCGTGATCAACACCATGCAGGGAAACGGCACGGTCTGAAGGTGCGCTGGCGCGTCAATGGAAAATGCCAGTCGCGCACCCATGCGCATCTGCAGTATTTCCAGGTAAGCGCGCACCAGTTCGATTTCTGAATCCAGCGTCGGAATGCCATAGCGGATCTGCGGCAATGCGGCCTGCAGATATTCCTTGAGGCGCGCGATCATTTTTGCGCCGCCGGTCGGTTCGGTACGATACAGGCGCTTCACTGTCGCCAGCGTGTTGAACAAAAAGTGCGGCTCAATCTGAGCCTCCATCATTTTGATGCGCGCCTCTATCATCTGGTTTTCAAGAACCTTCTGACGCAATTCGGCGGCGTGCAATTGCCGTAAGTGACGCCGACGGCGGCGCGTCGACTCATAGATGAGTGTGATGGCCGCGCTTATCATGAGCCAACGTGTTGCCTCGCCAAGAATATTCATTGCCGGCGGATAGGGGCCTAAACCATAGTGAACGCTTAGTTGAACACCACCACCAATCGCAATCGCGCCGAGCACTGCAGCAACCAATCCCATCATGCGTCTCGCGCTTTCAGCGGGGAACCGTGCATCAACGAAAGCGACGCCAACTGCCAGCAGGATTGCGATGGTCAGGATGTCGAGAAAATACGGCCACAGACTGTCGAAAGTTTCGGCGAACGAAAATTGATCCAGCACGCTTTCCTGAAACAATAATTGCGTTGAAAGCACGAGCGAAATGCCAACCGCAAGGCCGACGCGCCGCCGATTGAAATTGGCGCGAAATTCCTTAAACAAATTTCCGTGATCGAGTGGTGCGGTGGCTATCATCAAGACGACCTAATGAGGAATAGTGGTGATTATTGTCCTGCACGCCGCGATATCGACAAAATTATGACCAATCCGGCAATTCGGGGGCTGAATCGGCTCTAGCGGCGACGAATCCGGCGACTTGTTCGCCGTTAAAGCCCTTCGTGCATGGCGTTACATATATGCAGTGACGCCGCTACTTTTTGCGAAAGAGAAAAGTACGAGCGCGTTTACGCGAACACATCACCGGTTCAACACAGCGTTATCGCGGCGGGCGCCGATTCGGCTGGCGATTTGGCCGATTTGTCGCAATCCGTTTGAGGGTGCTTCGGGCAATCCATAAAGTGGCTACATCAACAAAGCAAGCCTCTTCCCCAACCAGCCCCAAGGAGAAACATCATGAAAACGAAATTCAATGCAAACCTGAAAGACAACATCGCCGCTGCAACTCTTTTGATCGCCACTTTCCTCGCCATCATGGGCAGCATCGTTACCAGCAGCGACGCGAGTGCCAACAAAGTCGTGCCGCAAGCGGTAGTCCAGCCGATGGAAATGCAATATATGGAAACCATCGTCGTTACCGCACCGCGCATCGAGCAGGTCGTGAGATTGGAAACCATTGTAGTCACGGCTTCGCGTTATGTGGACGACACCCCAAACATTCAGGTCGCGTCGAAATAATTATGCCGGTAACTGACCACTTGAGTTCTCTGCCGATGGGGCGTGAAAACAAGATCAGTGATGCGCAGATTTACGATGTCGTAAAATCGACAAACACTATATCTGGCGCGGTTTTAAAGGCAATAATCCTCTGAAACCCACACCAAATGGCGATCTACGATATTAAATGCGGGCTATACGTTAAACCTGAAGTGCATCACATCGCCATCCTTGACGATGTAGTCTTTTCCTTCAAGCCGCATCTTTCCTGCCTCTTTTGATTTCGCCTCTCCGCCAAGGGTGACGTAGTCGTTAAACGCAATCACCTCGGCGCGGATGAAGCCTTTCTCGAAATCAGTGTGGATCACGCCCGCAGCTTGCGGCGCGGTGGAGCCTTTGTGTATCGTCCACGCGCGAACTTCTTTTTCGCCGGCCGTGAAATAGGTTTCCAAACCGAGCAAGGTGTACGCGGCGCGAATCATGCGATCCAGCCCCGGTTCGGTCATGCCGATGTCCTCGAGAAAAACTTTTTTGTCCTCATCACTCAAGTCCGTAATTTCGGCTTCGATCTTGGCGCAGATAGCCACAACCGGCGCGCCTTCTTTTGCCGCGTGGGTTTTGACAGCGTCCAGCAAGGGATTATTTTCAAAGCCGCCTTCGATGACGTTGGCGACGTACAGCACGGGTTTGGCGGTGATGAGCGACAGTGGTTTGATGAGCGCCATCTGGTCGCGATCCAAACCCATGCTGCGCACCGGTATCGCCTCGTTCAGCTGC
>JANYFH010000310.1 GCA_025362705.1 Betaproteobacteria bacterium | reverse complement strand
CGCACGTGCGGCCGGGTGCGGAGAACCTGCTTCCAGCGCAAGGCTCAGGGCAAGAATTTCAGGCTCAGTCGTGTCGCCCAGCAAATGCACCGCCTCCAGCGTCATCGTGCCTTCGGTGAGCGTGCCGGTCTTGTCGAATGCAATATCCGTGGCTACGGCAATTTTTTCCAGTGTTTCGGCGCGCGTGATCAACAAGCCTTCGCGTGCCAAGCGCGTGATCGCAAGCGCCTGCGCAGCCGGCGCCGCCAGCGCCAGCGCGCACGGACAGGTAACGGCGAGCACTGCCACCGCAACTGAAAAACTGCGCGAAGGATCGATCAACGACCAGACAGCTGCCGCGCCGAACGCCAGAAGAATGGTGAGTGGCGCGACCCAGCGCGCAATGCGCTCGGCTAACTGCGTGAGTTTGGGTCGCGACGAAAGTGCTTGCTCGGTCAGCCGGGCAAGGCTTGCGGCTGTCGTGGCCTCGCCGGTGCGACTGACGCGTACCATCACCGGTGAGCCCAGGTTCAGCGAGCCGCCGACCAGCAGTGCCTGAATGCCGCGTTTTACCGGAAGTGATTCTCCGGTCAGCAGCGATTCATCGAATTCGCTGTCGCCCTCGACAATGATGCCGTCCGCACAGACTGCTTCGCCGGTTGCCACACGAATGATGTCACCGACGCGAAGCTCGGTTGCCGCCACACGCGAACCCTCGCGGTTTTCGGGATAGTCGGCCACGCACCACGCGATTGCGGGTGTCGCATTGGTGAGCCGCTCAATCAACGTGAGCGAAGATTCGCGCGCCGTCGATTCCAGATAGCGGGCGGCCAGCAACAAAAAAACGAACATCGATATCGAATCGAAATACAGATCGTTGCCGCCGCTGAAAAGTGAAACAGTACTGGTGGTGAAGGTCGCGATGATCGCCAGCGCGATCGGCAAATCCATGCTGATGCGCCAGACCATCAGATCGCGCCACGCGCTAAAAAAAAACGAACGCGCAGAAAATAGCAACACGGGTAACGTCAACACGAATCCCGCCCAACCCATCAGCAGGCGCGCCTCGGGACTCACATCATCAGCGCTTGAGAAATACAGCGGCACGGTGAACATCATTACCTGCATCATTCCCAACAAAGCTACGCCGAGCTCAATCAGTGCACGCCGCTGGGTAAGGCGCCGCGCTTCGAAGCGGGCTGTCGCACTTGCCGGCTGCGCACCCAGGCCCACGCGCGACAATGCACCCAGCAATGCGCCCAGCGAAGTCGCCCCGGCTTCCCATGTGACTGAAGCGCGATGCGTGATCTGGTTCACCGATGCGGCTCTCACGCCGGGCACGCGCGCGAGTGCGGATTCCGCAAGCCAGACGCAGGCAGCGCAGGTAATGCCATCGACGTAAAGATCGGCCCGGCGTGTGACCGCATCCGGCGATACGACATACGCGGGCTGGACACTGGCAAGATCGAACAAGGCGTCAACAGTGCGGGCCAGCGCCGGTGTTTGTGCGCTCGCAGTGCGGTTGCTGTAGTACGCGTCAAGACCTGCATCGATGATGGTAAGTGCCACTGCCTCGCAACCAGCGCAGCATAGCGAGCGGGTCTTGGCGTCGAAGCGTATCTGGAAATGGGCGGCGTCAGGCACCGGCAGTCCGCAATGAAAACACGCATCAGGATCAGCACACGCGCTGTCGTCTGCAGTTCGCGCACTTTGCGATGGAAGGTCAACGTTCAGCGTGCTGCCAACGATGCTGTTCATGGTGTGGCCAATGAATTTGATGCGGCGGGCTGGATAACGGAAATACAAAGTGCGCCGAAGTTTTGCAATTGTTTAAGGCCATCGGCACGCGCAAAGCCAAACAGGCCCATCGCGACGACTGCTGCCCCGGCGACCATTCGTATGCGCGAATTGCGTGTAAAGCGCTGAACGCTGCCGACCGCCCAGCCTGCCGCGATCATCATCGGCAACGTGCCGAGCCCGAAAGCGAACATCGTCAACATGCCAGTTACAGCGCTACCCGCGCTCATCGCGGTGAGCAGCATCGCGTAAACCATGCCGCATGGAATCCAGCCCCACAACATGCCAAACAACGCGGCGCGCGGGAGCGTATTCATCGGCAGGAGTTGCTTTGTGTACGGAGAAATATGCCGCCACAGCCGTCCGCCCGCGCGCTCCAGCGGCGCCAGTATCTGCGGCAGGCCCATCAAGTACAGGCCGGTCGCGACGATCATCAAATTGGCAAACAGGAACAATATCGTGCGTGCCGTCGTGGTCTCGCTCAGCACCCAGTTCTGGCTGATTGCTCCGCCGATCGAACCGGCCATCGCACCGGCGATCATGTAGCTCGCGATGCGACCCGCATTAAATGCGAGCACATTGGTTTCGGCCATGGACAATACTGCCGGAGCGCGTTGCATAACGGCTATTGGGATGCGGATGGAGAGTGTTCGAACGTGATCACCCGCATTCGATGGCGCGCCAGCTCCCAGTGCAACGGTGCCGGAAACGCCGCCACACATGCCGAGACAATGCAGGCTGCCAAGGAAGCCGGTGGTGAGTGCCGTCAGCGGCAGTGTCAGTGTAGTGACAGCGATGTCCACGTCAGGTCCGGGTTCAGATAACGCTGGATGAGCGCACGCGCTGCTCATCACGATTGGTGTAGCGGTCAAAAATCACGGCGATCGAGTACGCCAGCTGGCGCCCGCGTGGTGTGATGCTGATCCATGCGGGCTCCAGCGTGACGAGGCCTTCGCATTCCAGTCCTTCGAGGCGTTCCCATTCGTCGGCAAAATAGTCGCGAAAGTCGATGAGGTGGGCAATTTCGATCGATTCAATCGACAATTCGAAATGGCACATAAGCGACTGGATGACGGCACGGCGCAGCAGATCGTCCGCACAGAGCTCGATACCGCGCCATACCGGCAACTCGGCGCGATCGAGACGATCGTAATATTCATCGAGCGTCTTCACGTTCTGGCTATAGGTGGTGCCCACCCTGCTGATGGCGGATACGCCAAACGCAAGCAAGTCATTGTCCAGGCGCGTTGAATAACCCTGAAAGTCGCTATGCAGACGTGCATGCCTGGCCATTGTTGAAAGCTTGTCGTGGGCAAGGGCAAAGTGATCCAGGCCGACATAATCATATTTGGCGTCGGCCAGTTTCCTGATCGCGAGCGTCATGATTTGCAGCCGTGTCGCCGCATCAGGAAGACCGGCAGCATCAATGCGCCGCTGCGTTTTGAACATGGCGGGCTGGTGGGAATAATTGTAGAGCGCAATGCGGTCCGGTTTGAGGGCAAGTACCCGATCCAGCGTACGGTTGAAGCCGATGACATTTTGCCTAGGCAGGCCATGGATCAGGTCAATCGTGATCGATGTAACGCCGTGTTTGCGGGCGCTTTCAACGGCGCTTGCGGTTTGTTCTTCACTCTGGATTCGATTGACCGCCTTTTGTACTGCGGGGTCGAAGTCCTGCACACCCAGACTGATGTGGTCGAATCCCAGTTGCACCAGCGCAGCTATTTTTTCATCGTCCACGGTGCGCGGATCGATCTCGATGGCGCGTTCGCCGGGCAACAGTTCGAAGTGATTGCGCAGCGATCGCATCATGGTCTGCAATTCATCGATTGACAGGAACGTCGGGGTGCCGCCACCGAGGTGCACCTGGTCGGCGCGACGGTCGCCCGTTAGCATATTGGCTACCAATGCAAATTCGCTATCCATTGCGCGCAGATATCTGGTCGCACGGCTGTGATCCCTGGTAATAATCTTGTTGCAGCTGCAGTAGTGGCAAACCGTGCCGCAAAATGGGATGTGAACGTATAATGAAAATGGTCGAGCATTAACGCGGGTGTTGGGTCCCCAGGTAATACCGCGCTGTTCTAGGGTAGTCTGATGGCTTCTGGCGTTGTAAGCCTCGATAAAACGGTCTGCCGCCGGATACGAGGAGTAACGGGGACCGGACTTGTCGAATTTCCTGATCAGGACAGTATCGATGTGCACCGACTCCGCAGTTTTGGAAACATGGCCGTACGGATCAATAGTGTTAGGCATGTCCACATAGTGGCGCGGTGCGAAAATTGTGTTTTGACATGGATCAATTGAGCAGCAAGAGCTTGCTCGGGTTAACTTTTCTAACAGGGCGCCATCATGGCCAGAGCTGAACTTCTGCGGCAACAGAGCACACACTTGGTGTTGGCCGAGCTGAAGGTCGCCTGTGCAAACTGCAACGTGCGCGAAATCTGCCAGCCCGCAGGTCTTACGCAAGAAGAACTCGATCAACTCGATGCCCTGGTCAACGTGCGCAGGAAGCTCAAGCGCGGCGACACGCTGTACCGGGCGGGTGAGCCATTCGATGCCCTGTATGCGGTACGCAGCGGCTTCTTCAAGGCACGCGTTACCTTTGAGGACGGCCGCGATCAGGTCACCGGATTTTCGATGGCCGGCGAGCTGCTGGGCATGGACGGTATCGGCCACGGTACGCATAATTGCGATGCCGTCGCGCTCGAAGACAGTGAAGTGTGCAGCATTCCGTATTCGCGGCTGGAAGAGTTGTCGCGCGAGATCAGCAGTTTGCAACGCCACTTTCACAAACTCATGAGCCGCGAAATCGTTCGCGAAAGTGGCGTCATGATGCTGCTGGGTGCCATGCGTGCAGAAGAACGCATCGCGGCGTTCCTGCTCAATTTGTCACAGCGCCTGAACGCGCGCGGCTATTCGCCGCTCGAATTTAACCTGCGCATGACGCGTGAGGAAATCGGCAGTTACCTCGGGCTAAAGCTCGAAACTGTCAGCCGCGCCTTTTCCAAATTTCATAACGATGGCCTGATCGAAGTCGAACAGAAATTCGTTCGTATCAAGAGCATTGAGGGCCTCAAGCAAATCTACGCCCATCACGTCAGCTGATGCGCTGACGCGCCGCCTCAGCGGCAGACAAGAACCGGTACTTTGCAGTGCGTGAGCACCTTGGTGGTCTCGCTGCCCAGCAACAAGGCAGAGATTCCTTTGCGCCCATGGGAAGCCATCACGATCAGGTCGCATTTTTTGCGCTTGGCAACATCGATGATGCCGACATACGGCTCATCGACCGTGACGCTGAGAAACTGCACCTTTACCGAATTCGCCTTGGCACGTTTTTCGACCAGGTCGCTGATGCGCGTGCTGAGCTTGTCGATGGAAATGTCCCACTCTTTTGGCGTGATGGGCGTGACCATATAGCCGTCTCCGCCAACCATGGTCGGAAATGATGGCGCTACGTGCAGCGCAGAAACTTGCGCGCCAGTCGCGCTAGCGAGCGAGGCTGCCAAATCCAGCGCTTTCAGCGATAGCTTGCTGCCGTCGGTGGGAACCAGAATATGCTTGAACATGGCGACTCCTTGATGATGGTGATGGCACGAGCATAGCGCCTGACAAATTGGCGTATTTGATCGGCATCAAACAAAACCCGGATCGTCAAACGTTTGCGCGCGGCAATAGCTACCGCGAAGTGCGATCCCTATTTGACGCTCAGCACGGGCAGTGGTGACTCCGCGATGACACGCATCGCTACTGAACCCATCAGCAGATTGCCGAATGCACTGCGCCCCTGCGTGCCCATGACAATCAGGTCACAGCCATCAGCCTTGGCTGTGGCGATAATTTGCGTGGAAGGCTGTCCGATGGTCGCGCGTTCGGTGAGGCGGCACGACTTCCCGCGAGCATTGCGCGCGCAGGTGCAAGCACCGCTTCGGCTTCTTCCGCGTAGTAGCGCTCAACGACTTCGCTTCCCAGTATCGTTCTGGCGCGCACCGATGGCAACGGCAGATGCACATTGATCAACACCAGATCAGGGTTGGCACTGAAAAAATCACGATGCGAAATCACATAACTCAGTGCTCGCAATGCGCTGTCGGATCCGTCGATGGCGACATGTATTTTCATCGGTGAACTCGGGTTTGACTGCATGACGGCATGCCACGCGTAAACACGGGAAGAAGGCCTTTACTTTGCCAGCTGACGCAAGTGATGCACCAGTTGCCAGACCTGTTCATCGGTGAGCTTGTCGTGAGGTGGCATCGCGGTACCTGGTGAACCGTAGCGGATGATCCAGAATAGTTGGCCATCAGGAACACCAACGATTGTTTTAGCGCAGGTGAAATTGCGTGGCGGCGGATCGTATTGACGTGCCAATGGGCCTTTTCCGTCGCCCTTGCGACCGTGACAAATTGCGCACGATTCGTTCTCGGGGGTACCGACGAAGCGGCGTTCACCGGCGCTCAGGTGCTCAGGGGTCGCGGGCAGTGGATTGCTGCGTTCGTAAAATTCTGCAGGTGCGGTTCCCGTAAATCGCGGCTGCGGACATTCACCAGGAGGGGGGGCGGCACGTGCGGCGAAGGTAGCGAAAGACAGCATCGCGGCCAGCATGGTGAGCAATCGGAGGGGCAACATGGTTTGTTCACGCATAGGTAACCACCAATTTTCAAAGTATCGAAGGCCAGTATACCAACGCCACGCCAATCGCTCTTGATTTGGCACAAAAAACGGCCGGATTTTCGCGATAAACGACTGCAGGCCAAGCCGCAGAGATGACGCGCTAGAATGCGGGCATGAACGCCGATCTCATTTCCGCCTTTGTTCTGCTGTTTCTGGTGCTTGACCCTCTGGGCAATCTGCCGGTGGTGGCATCGCTGCTCAAGCAGGTGGATTCGAAGCGCCGCGCGCGCGTAGTGGTGCGCGAATGCGTGATCGCCTATTTCATCCTGCTCGCGTTCATGTTCGGTGGCCGCCAGTTTTTGGATGTGATGCACCTCTCGGAAATTTCCCTGTCGATCGCGGGCGGCGTAATCCTGTTCATGATCGCCATCAACATGGTGTTCAAATCAGCCGAGAGTGTGTTTGGTGAAGCGCTCGAACACGAGCCATTCATTGTGCCGCTGGCCATCCCCCTGATTGCGGGACCATCGGCGTTGGCGACCGTCATGCTGATGGTTTCGCGCGAACCGGCCAAGCTGGGCATTTGGGTTGCCGCGATGACAGCCGCGATGGTGGTATCGGCCGTGTTGCTGGTGTCGGGCGAGAAGATCGAAAGACTCCTGGGCAAGCGCGCCATGGAAGCGGTCGAGCGCCTGATGGGCCTGATACTCACGGCGATTGCGGTGGAAATGCTGCTGGGTGGGGTCAAGCAATTCTTGTTGCAAGTGAAGTGACCTAAGGAACCTCTGATCAAGTCCATTCCGAAAATCTTGCGTCGATATTGGGGCATCTGCTGTGTTGCACTCCTCGTGCGGTAGCTTAAGCAACGCACCTTCGTCGCACGCCTTGCATATGCCCCAATCTCAACACAATCTTTTCGAAAGCGACTTAATCAGAGGTTCCCTAACGTGAGCAAGGCCTTCACCAAAGAAAATGACCAGGACGATGACGAGCCGGAAGATACCGCATCACCGTTGCCTGCGGGCAGCAAAAATTACATCACGCCCGGTGGTCACCAGCGTCTTAAAGACGAGTTTCAATACCTGCTGAAAAAGGATCGCCCAGCGGTAACAGCGGCGGTCTCGTGGGCCGCCAAGAATGGCGACCGCAGCGAAAATGCGGATTACCAGTATGGCAAAAAGCGCCTGCGGGAGATTGACCGGCGTTTGCGTTTCCTGACCAAGCGCCTGGATATTGCTGAAGCGGTCGATCCGGCCGCGCCGCGCGACAAGGAAATGGCCGATCAGGTTTTTTTTGGCGCGACCGTGACTTACGCTCGTTCGAACGGTGACGAGAACACCATCACCATCGTCGGTGTGGACGAGATCGACCTTGCGCGCAACCAGATCAGCTGGATTTCACCGCTGGCGCGTGCGCTGATGAAAGCGCGAGCGGGCGACACCGTGCTGTTACGTGCGCCCAGCGGTGTTGAGGAGTTGGACGTGATTGATGTGCGCTACGTGCGCATCGACGTGGAGCCGTTCGTGCCGACCGAAGCGGTATTTGCGCAGGACAAAACGACGTAGAACGCCATCTGGTGGGCTATTCCGGATAAAAACGTCTGGAAAGCCGCACCAGTGCTAGTGTTTATAAATTATTCTTGGCCGTGCCGCATCCACCCACGGCAAGGGCATTCGCATCTTTTTCGGCGAAATCACGGCTATTTTTTCTTGGCGCCTTTGTTTTTTTTCGATGCTTTCTTCACCCGTGGATCGCGATAAATCAACACGGGAATCTCGCATAGCGCCTGCACTTTCGTGGTCACGCTGCCTAGCATCATTTGCGAAAATGCGCCCCGCCCGTGCGAGCCGATAAAAATAAGATCGCAGGGCGCATTCGCCGCGTTTGCCGTCGCGACGATGGCCGCAGCCGCACTCTCGTGCTCAACCGCGAGCGAGGTGCATCGCACATCCGCCGCGCGAGCCGCTTTGTCGATGACACCAAGATATCGCTTCGCTGCTTTTTGCTGCACTTTCGTATATTCCTTCTCCGATATCAGTTCGGGTATCGCGACGAATGGATCGGTGGGATAAATGCGCAGTGGCGCGTAGACGTATAGCGCGATGATCGAAGCGTCGAGAAATTTCGCCAGTTCGATCGCGGCACGCGCCGCATGTTCCGCGCGAGGCGATCCATCGGTGGGGACAAGAATGCGTTTGAACATGCTGTGCTCTCCATTGCCGCGCTCCCAGTGGAGCACATGCACTCAAGTTACTCCCCGTTCATTGGCGGTCTTTGATACAGATCAAACGGGAATCAATGCGCGCTTCACGGAAACTGATCACAGCTGATTTGATGTGGATCAATTCTGAACATTACCGACGCAGTATCGTGTGGCCTCAGTGATCAAAAATTCTGGAGCGCTCGATGAATAAAACGATGAGAGCCGTGACCTTAGCCATTGCTGCACTGCTGGTTCTGGTGTTTGGTTCGCTGGTGACAGTTGCGTCCGCGACTGCGGCACCCGCGAAAATTAGCAACGACGTCGAATCAGCGCGAGATTAACCGGCAAGAGCAAATCCATCGCTTCCGCTTGTATTTTTGAAGTGCGGATTTAAACCTTATTCTCCGCACGAAACGTAATCACCAACACATCCCGATACGCCGCTTTAGTTGAGTCAATCGGCACCACCGGTGTCACGCCATGCAGACAGCGCGTATCGTCAACCAGCGTCATGTCCAGTGGCTCGGTCAATGTAAAATTCGCCAGTTGACGGCCACCTGCATCGTGAATCGTCGTCGTGCCCTCGGCGATATTGTGGCGCTTCACCATCAACACCATCACGTAATTCACGCCGTCGCGGTGCACGCCTTCCGGCGTCGGCATACCCTGTTGCTGGAAAGCAGCCTCGATGCGGAACTGGTGAACCTCCACATGCCATGCACGAGAAGGTGAGAGCGTACCGAACACCTTTATGCAAAGCGACAGCAGCGCCGACATGCTCGCGCCGTTGATGATGTCTTCGCGGATCGGCTCAAAATGGCGCGCGATGCCGCCATTGAGATTGTTGTAATCGGTACTTTGATAGTGCGGCTGGTGCGCTTCGAGCTTTGCTGCTGAGGCCGATCGCGCAACGCTCAACGTCGCATGACGACGACGACGGTATCTGCCACCATCGGCCATATAGGTATCGAGCGGCATGTCGTTCCAGCTTGTTTCGAAGGTACGCCAATCGGCAAGTTCGGCCAGCATTGGCCGTGCGTCGGGTGCGGCAACGAAGCAGAAGCCGTCGTGCTTGATCTTTTCGCTGAGGGTTTTCATGTTGACAGGAAGCAGCCTTGGAAGCGGAATGTTTTCATATAATGACATGCTGGTGATTAAGTACGCGTCCACCCATTTTTACTCAACGAAACTTTGGTGATCCCATGAACTTGACCGACACGATGCAACAACTGGAATCCTTCGGTAGCGAACAAACGCGGAAGACCTGGTGTCGCCACGGCGCTGCGGAGCCGATGTTCGGCGTGAAGTTCGGCGATCTGGGCAAGCTTCAGAAGCAAATCAAGGTGGATCACACGCTGGCCGGCCAACTGTGGCGCACTGGCAATCACGACGCGCGGCTGCTCGCGTGCATGGTCGCCGACGCCACCGCCCTCACGGAAAAAGAACTGAAGGCCTGGGCTTCGGAAGCGAAGGATTCCTCCACCGCCGAGGCTCTGGCCGCGCTTGCCAGCCGAACGCCG
>JANYFH010000298.1 GCA_025362705.1 Betaproteobacteria bacterium | reverse complement strand
TTTCTATCCCGATTTACCCAAGGGCTATCAGATCAGCCAATACGAGTTGCCGGTGGTGATTGGCGGTGAAGTAAAAATCGAGGTAGGCAACACCGAAAAGACCATTCAATTGACGCGCGCGCATCTGGAAGAAGACGCCGGAAAGTCGCTGCATGAAGGATTGGAAACCAGTGGCGTGTCGGGCATTGATCTGAACCGTGCAGGCACACCGCTACTGGAAATTGTGACCGAGCCGTGCATGAGTTCTGCCGAGGAGGCGGTCGCGTATGCGAAGGCGCTGCATGACATCGTTACGGGGATTCCCATTTGCGACGGCAATATGCAAGAAGGCTCGTTTCGTTGCGATGCGAACGTGTCGGTGCGCCGCAAGGGAGAAACCAAACTCGGCACTCGCGCCGAAATCAAGAACGTGAATTCGTTTCGCTTTTTGGAGCGGGCGATTCAATATGAAGTGCGGCGCCAGATTGAGTTGATCGAAGAAGGTGGCAAGGTGGTGCAGGAAACGCGTCTGTACGATTCGGATCTCGATGAGACGCGGTCTATGCGTTCGAAGGAAGACGCGATGGACTATCGCTATTTTCCGGATCCGGATTTGTTGCCGCTGGAGATTTCGGAAGTGTGGGTTGACGAAATCAAGTCGAAGATGCTTGAGTCGCCGCAAGAAGCACGCAAACGTTTACAAAGTGTTCATGAGCTAACTGCCTATGATGCGAGTCTCATAACGCAGAGTCGGGAGTGCGTCACATACTTTGATAGCGTCATTGCCGTGCGAGTAGCGATGCCTGACAAATACGAAGGACAAACCTTATCCTTCCCCAAGGCGAAATTGATAGCGAATTGGATTATTGGGGAGCTCACTCCCATACTGAATCGTCAAGAATTAGATTTTCAGACTTCGCCAGTGTCGCCGGTGTGGTTTGCTGCTTTGCTAACAAGAGTAAGTAGTGGAATTATTTCCGCGAGCGCGGCTAAGGAAATTTTAGTTTCGGCAATTTCGCGAAATCGAATCTATTCGCTCTTGGCCGACGCACAAGAGGATATTTCACTTACCGTGGCCGACAAAGGCTTTCAACAACTTTCTGACCCAACCGCCATCGAAAAAATGGTCGACGAAGTCATCGCCGCCAACACAAAATCCGTCGAAGAATACAAAGCGGGAAAAGAAAAAGCCCTCAACGCCCTGCTCGGTCAGGTGGTGAAAGCGAGCAACAAAACCGCGAACCCCACGCAGGTGACCGAGATCCTGAAGCGAAAGCTGACGCAATAAGAGTCAGCGACTACGAAGGTCTTCCCCCTTTTTTAAAGGGGGATAGAGGGGAATTTTCACGCGGTGGCGAAGTGGGACAATTTACCAACTTTAACGACCGAAAATCCCTCCCGACCTCCCTTTAGAAAAGGGAGGAGCAGGCTACCGCATTTCTCGCGAGAGATTCACTCGCATCATCAACCCCGTCGCCCGCACCTCAGATGCATCACTGGCCGCCAATTTCGCAACCACATTCTCCTGATCCGCCAACGAGCGATTCTGCGATAGCTTGAACTTTGCCTCGATTTTCTCAATCGCAATTTCAAATCCGACAATCGCACTGAGCTTGCCCGCGTGTGCATCCAACCCCTGCGGATCCCAGGGCGCCGCCGAACCAGCTTCATACTGCGCGGCCAGATCGCGAACAATGTTCCACTTTGCAGCATCGTCGTCGATGCGCGTAACGGTGCCGGTAACGTGTACCGCAGCGTAATTCCAGGTCGGCACATTCGGCACACTGGCGTTTTCGTCAACGTACCAGGTTGGTGAAATATAGCAGTGCGGGCCGTGGAAAATCACCAGCATCGACGCGCCATTTTGCAACGCTTCGGCGTGCGGATTGGCGCGCGCTATATGGCCGATCAGCACACCGCGCTTCGCCTCCATTTGCACCGGCGCGTGCGTCACTGCCGGGCCATCTGCTGTTATCGAGACTAACGTCGCGAAGCCAAAGTCGCGAATCAGCGCGGAAATGCGTTCCTGATCGGCTTCGCTGAAATGATTAGGTGTGTACATGGGATTCCTGTAATGAAAACGCGCCACGTGGGCGCGTAAAAAAATGGTGCGAGCATGCGCGGGGAGGGAGAATGATCGTCAGCGTCGATCTTCCACACACTTGACTGATTTTTGATTGACGCCGGGGCCACCAACATCTGGGGCGCGGCACTGGTAAACAATGCCCAGTGTGCATTCGTAAACCTTGCCATAGCAGGTGGCGATGCCTTTGGGGCGGCCGGGAATAATCTGTGATTGGCCGACGATCTGGCTCCGCAGCTCTGGCGTAGCGGCAACCTTGCCTTGCTCGTCCAGCAATGTGCCGGCCGGCATGCCAGCCTTGATCCGCATCCAGCGTGCCTTTTCCGTATCGTAGCGCGCGCGAATTTCCTCTTTGCCCTTGTCGATTCTTTCGATTTCGGCGCGCAGGTTCTCGGCATCCTGCGCGGCGCGCTTTTGATCCTGCACCAGCTGCGGGGGCGCCTCCTTGACCTTGGCTGTTTTGCTTTTGCCGGCCTGATAAAACTCCATATCATTGTTCAGTTTGATAAGAGTCTTGTTGGTTTCCTCGGTGCGCGCCGAAAGGATCGCCCTGCGCGATTCGAGATTGGCAATCTCTTTGTCGCGCGCGATATCAAATTCACGTTCCGCGCCGTAGGTCGATGTCAACGCATCGTCGCGCAGTTTTTGTGCGGCCATCCGATCAGTTTTTTCCTTGTTGCGAACCCTGTCGTCCTGGATCGTCTTGAGCTGCTCGGGCGTCAGCGGTGCATCGATCTTGCGCGTAACGCTACCTTGCGGGCTCATTTCGACAACCGGGTTTTTCGCGCATTGCGGCGGCATGGTGTCGCCATAGTGCGTCACGCCTTTTTCATCTTTGCATTTGTAGAGGGCATGTGCCGGGCTTGCCACGACCAGCAACGAGGCGAACATGGCAAAAATGAATGGCAGTTTCACAAGCGGAAGATTCATGAAGTGGCACCGTATCGCTGTCGATATTGTTCGATTTTTTCGAGTTTATCGTGTTCCCCGGATTGTTGCCGGAGATAATTGATGATGTCGGCAAGAGTCGCCACCGCAATAACGGGTACGCCCGTGTTTTGCTTGAATTCCTGCGCGGCAGAAGTCGTGCTTCCAGCCAGCGCGCCGATTTCCTGGCGATCAAGCGCAATTAGCACGCCCGCCGTGACCGCGCCCGCTGCG
>JANYFH010000265.1 GCA_025362705.1 Betaproteobacteria bacterium | reverse complement strand
ACCGGCTGATGCCGCTCAACAGGCGCCAGGCGCTCCACCAGAGACATTCCCGCATAGACCATCGCGATATAGGTAAGTATGTGCCACAGACCTGAGAAGAATTGTTCCATTCGATTGTGTGTAAATGCGCGAGTCGCGCGTTGCAAATTGTTGTTCGATATTGTCGCACCGAAGCGAGGCGGGAGCCTGCTCGCAAGTTGAAAATATTGGTCGCGCATGCATGTTTGAGAATTGATGTACAGCTGCTCTAAACTATTGCCATGCTCCCTATTCTGCCCGCCGCATTGGTTCCTCCTGAAGCCAGGCAAATCATCACGCATCCTGCTGCTTTTGCATTGCAGGTATTCAGGGCATTCCGCGCCAACCAGGGATTGCTTTTGGCAGGCGCGGTCGCTTATTACACGTTGCTGTCAATCGTTCCGCTGTTGATCCTGGTAGTGATCGGGCTTTCGCAGTTGGTTGATCAGGCCGTTTTGTTTGATACTTTGCGCCGCGCACTGGAATGGGTGGTGCCGGGACAATCGAAGGCGCTGGTGCAAGAACTCGCGGCCTTCCTCGAGCACCGCGCCGTGTTGGGCTGGGTATTGCTGGGAACGATGCTGTTTTTTTCTTCGCTCGCTTTCTCGGTACTTGAGAGCGCGATCTCGGTCATTTTTTTACATCGTGTCAAGGTACACAAACGCCATTTTCTGGTCTCGCTCGCGTTACCGTTTGGCTACATCACCTTCATCGCCCTGGCACTGTTTGCTGCCACCTTCGTGCTCGCGAATCTGCTCGCCATCGGCCAGGAAAAATTGCTGGTGTTTGGTTATAGCTGGTCGCTGGGCGGGCTGTCGCGCATTACGCTCTACATCATTGGTGTCGCGGTTGAAATCCTCCTGATCTCATCGATTTACTTTTTCATGCCGGTAGGACGTATCTCGGCGCGCCATGCCCTGATCGGCGGCGCGACGGCGGGATTGCTGTGGGAAATCATCCGTCACGGACTCGTCTGGTACTTCACCACGCTTTCGCAGGTGAACGTGGTTTACGGCTCGCTCACGACGGCGATAGTGGTGTTGTTGAGTTTCGAAATTGCCGCAACGCTATTGCTGGTGGGAGCGCAGGTGATTGCCGAGTACGAACGCATCGCGGCAGATGGGACAATCCAGCAATTGACGACGCAACGTACAGAACCCGTTGAAGCGGAGCTCGCCCCAATGCCGAAAGGCCGCCCCGCGTATTCGCGCCGCCGCAAAAAAAAACACGCCTGACGCACGAAATCATTCACGCGCGCCGCCATGTCTGCATCTACACATAAACCGCTTTCCTATCGCGTCCGCGCCGAACTCTACACACAGCTCGCACAAATGGAAATCGCCGGACTGCCATTCGACAAAGCATTCGCGTTGCTGGAAGTTTCCGGTCCAGCCAGATTGCGGCTGGATGCAATGAAAAAACTTACCGCGCGCGGGATCAATCCGGCGACGGCAGGTGAGAAGAGTGGTTTGTTCACCGAGCTTGAGGCACGACTGATTCACGCCGTACTAATCGCTGGCAGCCCTGCCGCAATGTATCGCCGTCTGGCTGATTTTTATACGCAGCGTGCGATGCAGTTTGCGACAATGAAATCGCGCATGGTCATGCCGCTGTTTGTGCTGCTACTGGCGTTGTTCCTCCAGCCGCTACCCGCACTAATCGGCGGATCAATCAGCGTCGGTGGTTATCTGCTGCAAGTATGCCGACCGATTATCGTGCTGCTGGCGTTGCTCTACTTAGTGCGCTGGTGGTGGAACCGCTTGCTCGGTCAATCTGCAAAATCGCCCCTGGAGCCTCTGTTTCTGCGCGTCCCGCTATTCGGCCCCTTGATCGTGCGAAGCAATGTACGCGATTTTTTTGAAAGCCTCGCGCTGATGCTGGATGCAGGCGTTTCGATGCTCGATGCCTTGCCTGCGGTGTTGGATACGCTGCAGATCAGCGCCATCCGCCGCGAATTTGCAAAGATCTCAGCTCGCATTGAAAATGGTGCCGCCCTCGCTGGTGCAATTTCCGGGCTAGCGTATCTGACCCCTGAGAACAACGGCGACCGCCTCATTGAATTCGTCACCACCGGTGAAGCCAGTGGTACGTTGCCCGAAATGCTGATGCATCACACTCGCATGGAAACCGAATCGATCAAT
>JANYFH010000213.1 GCA_025362705.1 Betaproteobacteria bacterium | reverse complement strand
TCCGCTTTTACTTTCAGCCAATGAACAATGCCAAGTAGCACTACTATCCCCAAGGTTGAAAGTGCGTAGTAGATTGTGCCATCAACAAATATGCCCTTAAGTTCCGAGTCTGAAATTCTCACGACATTCATCATCACAAGGACGTGTATCACAGCAAGAAGACTAAGCAAAGACATGACCACTACCCTCATTGCTTTAATGAATTTATATTCCAAATTTATAAAGTCAAAAAGTAAAATTAGCGCCGACAGCGTCAGTAGTATGGTCATTGCAATCGAGTAACGACCAACGACTTGGTAAGAAAACACTTCATGCGGGGTTAAGCCCTTATCGTCGGCGAAGAATAGGAGGTTTACACCAATGCCTCCATATGATGTTGCTGCGTCCACCAACATTAGTCCGGCTATGATTGCAATCAAGCCACGTAGCACGGGCGTGCTTACATTTACTATTCTTAAGAACCCCATTTTGATCCCTACTTCGTTATTGGTGGGTTATTCGGCGGACTCGGGAAACATAGGGTCAGGTCTTGCCTTTTGCCTGGTTGGTCGCCGAGAGTTCGTACCATGGTTGCGATATTGGCAGGGCGTCAGGCAAACTGCAAGGCCTGACCCTGTTTCTCAAAAGGATCGAAAAACAGACGCACACTAACACGCACTTCTATTGATTTGCATGTGTTAATTGGTGGTTTGATAAAAATGCATTTGACTCCCACCTGTGCACGTGGGAAATCGGCATCTTATTGGGGTGGGTCGACGCGATTGAAGCGAAGTTGATGCACCGCCACGGCTGAGTACAATGATGATCACAAAGATGAATCCTCCAATCGACTACAGCACAATGCTCCAAACCGCCATCAATGAAGCCCGCATCGGCCTCAATGAGGGTGGCATTCCCATCGGCGCCGCGCTTTATGATTCGCAGGGTTTCCTCTTGGGTTGCGGCCACAATCGGCGTGTGCAGGAAAATGATCCCTCGGTGCATGGCGAGACCGATGCGTTTCGCAAAGCGGGGCGGCAGCGGAGCTACCGCGACAAGATCATGGTCACCACGTTGGCGCCCTGCTGGTATTGCAGCGGACTGATCGTGCAGTTCAAGATCGGCAAGGTTGTTATCGGTGAATCGAAAAACTTTCGCGGCGGGATTGACTGGCTGCAGGAGCGCGGGGTCGAGGTTATTGAAATGAATTCGGACGAGTGCGAACAAATGCTCTCGACGTACATTGCGGCGCATCCCGAGGTGTGGAATGAGGACATCGGTGAGGATGATGCCTGCTGTTGAATCACGAAAGTAAGTGTGTTGATTTGACGGCGGCCAATTGCATTATTGATCCGGCGATTAAATATGTTGAAAATTCTCTTTAACGTCGTCATTCCAGCGAAGGGCGGCGTGGGGGTTTCGCGTCCCATGGGACGCGCCCACAAAGCCGGAACGCCATGCAGGGCGTTGCGCGTATTGGAATCCAGTCCGTACTTGGATCGCGAATTTGGATTGGACTGGGTCCCAGCCTTCGCTGGGACGACGACTATTTGATTGCAATGATTGAGAAATGGAATTACAAGGCTTTGGCCACACGATTTCAATAGCATGACTGGCCTGAACGCAAGCACTGGCGCGGCTTTCCAAAGGGTTCCCCTGCCAGACAATGTCTCCCACGTTGCTGCTGCGAGATAGCCGCCACATCAAATGCTAGAATTTCGCCCATGAACGCCCGCCTGTATTTTGCCCTCTGGCCTGACGACGCCACCCGTCAACAACTCTCGCAATACTGTCCGCAATTGACGCGTGAAGCGAATGGTCAGGCGCTGTTTCCGCTCACGCTGCATATGACGCTGGCGTATCTGGGCGACGTTGATATGAAGCTGCTACCGGTGTTCGAACAAATTGCCAATGGTCTGGAAGCGCAGCCCTTTGATTACACCGCGAACATAGCCGGATGTTTTCCCAAGGCGCGAGTGGCGTGGCTGGGGACGAAAGACGTACCGGGTGAGCTGGTTACCTTGCAGAAAAATTTGCGGACGCTGCTTGCCGCCGCACATCTGGATCAGGATCAGCGCGCCTTCCGGCCGTATCTCACCGTTGCGCGCGATGTTGCGACACCGTTTGCTGACAAACCGATCGCGCCGGTGGAATGGCACATCGACCATTTCTGCCTGGTGGCAACGCGGTCCGGCGTGGTGGGGCCGGAATCCGATGTATTGAAAACCTGGCCGCTGAAAAGCTAGTTATTTTTTCGGCGGTGTTTTCAATTGCAATAGCCACGGCTTCCAATCCACCGGGCCGTCGTCGAAACGCTTTTTGAGATTCTTCAGCACGTTCGGCCACGTCTTGCCGAAATAGTCGTAGGCCTTATCCCATTCGCCGCCCTCGCCCCAACCGACGTGATGAATCGTCACATCGGTGAGCGCATCACCGCGCGAAATTAAACGCACGATCACGATGCTGCGCTGCTTCCTTGCTTCGGGCAGTGAAGGCGGCGCATTCCAGGTGAAGGACAACATTTTATTTTCCTGAAAGCCGATGATGCGCATATCGTCAGCGCCTTTCATGCCGGGAGCACCGTAGGGATTCATGTAAATCTCGAACGGCCCATCGACACGCAGCTCCACTTTGGCATCCGGCGCGAAAAACGTTTTGATGCCCTCGGTCGTGGTCCATGCTTTCCAGACATCGTCAACGTTGGCTTTGACGGTGATTTTTTCGTCGATGGCGCGCTCTTCGGCGATTGCGCCGGTGGAGGCAAGCAACGCAGCCAGCATCAGGAAACCATTAAAAACTTTCATGCGTGAATCACTCCTTTTATTCGATCAATCGCTTCGGCCAATCGCGCCACAGTCTGCGTGTAAGCGATACGGATGTGGCGCTCCGGCGCGGCAAGTCCAAAATCCTTGCCGGGCGTTAACGCGACATATGCCTCCTGCAATATTCTGCGCGAAAGTTCGAAACTGTCAGTGGCAATTTGTGACGAATCTGCATAGATGTAGAACGCGCCCTGCGGAACAACCGGAATCCTGAAGCCCAGCTCGCGCAAGGCGGGCATCAGAAAATCCCGCCTCGCGTAAAATTCGGCGCGGCGCTCTTCAAGTATCGCGAGAGTATCGGGACGAAACGCGGCGAGCGCCGCGTGCTGCGCGGGTGTGGACGCCGAGATGAATAAATTCTGCGCAAGCTTTTCGACTTCACGCACATACGCTTGCGGCACCACCAGCCAGCCCAACCGCCAGCCGGTCATCTGGAAATATTTTGAAAAACTGTTGATGACGAACAGATCATCACTGATTGACAGCGCAGTGGAAGGTGCTACGTCGTAGGTGAGTCCTTGATAAATTTCATCGACGATTAACGTGCCGCCACGCGCAGCGACTTCCATGTGGATGCGTTTCAATTCATCAGGTGCGATCAAGGTACCGGTCGGGTTGGAGGGCGATGCCACCAGTGTGGCCACACTGCGGTCGTTCCAGTGCGCGCCAATATGCGCTGCCGTTAACTGGTAAGCATGTTCAGGACCCACGGCTATCGTGCGCGGCACGCCTTCCATCGCACGCACAAAATGGCGATTGCACGGATAGCCGGGGTCGGCCATCAAGACTTCGTCGCCGGCACTGAGCAACACGCCAAACGCCAGCAGCAGCGCGGCGCTCGAACCTGCGGTGACGATGATGCGATCGGGCGAAACAGTCACACCGTATTTGCTCGCATAGAAAGCGGCAATGGCTTCGCGCAGCGGTTGGATACCCAGCGCTGAGGTGTAGAACATCGGCTTGTCGTTCAATGCTGCAACGGCAGCGTCAACTATCGGTCGCGGTGTGGTGAAATCGGGCTCGCCGATTTCCATGTGGATCACGTCCTTACCCTGCCGCTCCAGTTCGCGCGCAGCGGTCTGGATTTCCATCACTTCGAACGGAGCGATGTAGGTCATGCGTGAGGCGAGGCGGTGAAAGGATTCGGATTTCATTTTATTTCTTTGCAAGTTCTTCCCAGGCCTTCGTCACCCGTTTCACGCTGACCGGAAACGGTGTCCGCAATTCCTGCGCAAACAGCGAGACGCGCAGTTCTTCAATCATCCAGCGATACTCGGCGGCTTTCGGTTCCAGCCAATCCTTGAGCTTCAGCGCATTCTGCCACAGCGGCCGAATCGAGCGTGCCTGTTCAATGTCGCGCTCCATCGTGCCGGTCCTCGCTTTATTGAGCCTGAGCACAATGCCTTTCAGATAGCGCGGAAATTGCAGTAATTGCGCCATTGAAACATTACGCAGGAATTCTGCTTCGAATAGATGCGATAACTGGTCCTCGATTTCTGGGCCAATATGTTCCCAGCTTTTCACGTAGCGCTCGTTAAGCAGTTTGCGAATTTCGGCAGACGCGGTAAACGATTCTTCCATCGCCTGCATCAGCGCCTGCACGTTGCCCGCTAGCTTCGCCTTGCCCGCAACCCGTGCTGCGCTGAATGCAGCTTCATCGCGAATTTCTGCGGGCAAAAACTCCACCATCGTGCCCGCGAATGCGGCGTACACGAGTTCGGTTTTCATCGCGTCCTGGGTGTGGTTTTTTGATTCGGGAAAGTAATGTACGTACTGGAAAGCAGCGACTGGGGAGAGCTTGATGCCCCGTTCCATGAATTTCACCTGCTCGGCAAGTGCAAGCATGAAAAGCCTGGTGAGGCCGCGTCTATGGCTGTGTTTGGCGGCTTGCAGCTCGTCGAAAATCTTGATCGATACCGACGTATCGCGATCCACCAGCGCGGGAAAGCCGTCGTAGCGAATCTGGTTGCGTTCGAAGTTAATGGTTTCGGGCAGCGCATCAAAATCCCATTTGGTGATGTCGTCGCGCTCCAGGCGATTCTTGTGCAGCGTGGAAAATACGGTGCGCGATGCATCGGCAAACTGCGTCTTCAATGCCGCGAAATCGCGCGACATCGCCAGCTCTTTGCCGTCGGCATCAACAATACGAAAATTCATCAATAGATGCGGCGGCAGTCGCGAAATGTCCCACTCGTCCTTTGGCACGTCCATGCGCTTCATCTCGCGAAGAAACGCCGCCATCGCGTCGATCAGCGGCATTTCGGCGGCCGACAGATCCTTCATTCCCTCGCGCCTGGTGATGTGGCCGATGAATTCACTCACGGTATCCGGCACCGG
>JANYFH010000205.1 GCA_025362705.1 Betaproteobacteria bacterium | reverse complement strand
AAAGTGCGCGGCCTTGCCGAATCGAATGGATTGACTGCTCTCGATAGCGGCGAATACCAGATGCGCGACGAACGCGGCCACGTGCTGTTTTCGTTACGCAACATGAACGCCGATGAGCCGCCCGGGATCAAGAGTGCCGGCGCTTATCTGACCGGTCTCACCTTCGCGCTGGATGTACCGCGCGCCGCGCGACCGGCGCGTGTGTTCGAGCAAATGATGACGCTGGCGCTGCGATTCGCTGATACTTTGCAGGGCGATGTGGTTGACGACAACCGTAAATTGCTGACCGCCAATGGCCGCAAGGTAATAAGCGACACCATTGTCAGCATCGCCGGCGAAATGGAAGCCATGGGTGTGGTGCCGGGAAGTTCTGCGGCGCTCAGGCTTTATTCGTAGTTTCGTCATGGCTGCGAACGCCTCGGCCACCGCGCATGCAACCGAGCGCATCGCACAACTGAAGAGCGAACTCGAACAGCACAACCGCAATTACTATGTGCTTGATCAGCCGACCATCGCTGATGGCGAATGGGACAAGCTGTTCCACGAATTAGTGGCGCTGGAAACACAGTATCCAGAATTGCTGACGGTGGATTCGCCAACGCAGCGTGTGGGCGGCAAACCGCTCGACATGTTCGCCGAGGTGACGCATCGCGTGCCGATGCTGTCGCTGGGCAATGCGTTCAGCGATGCGGATATCGACAACTTTGATCGCCGCTGCCGGGAAGGATTGAGCCTGACTGACACGATGATTGAATACGCGTGTGAACCGAAATTTGACGGGCTCGCGATCAGTCTTACCTACGTCGATGGTGTGTTTGTGCAAGGTGCCACGCGTGGCGACGGCGCGGTCGGCGAGGGTGTCACCGAGAATCTCAAGACGATCAAGTCTATTCCACTTGCCATCAAAGACCAGCACAAGCCTGCGTTACTTGAAGTACGCGGTGAAGTAATCATGCTGCGAAAAGATTTCGACAAGCTCAATGCAAGGCAGGCGGCCAGGGATGAGAAATTGTTCGTCAATCCGCGCAATGCCGCTGCCGGTGCGCTTCGCCAACTCGATTCGAAACTGACGGCCGCTCGACCGTTGACATTTTTTGCCTACGGTATCGGTGCTGTTGAGGGCGTGTCGGTTCCGACAACGCATTCGGCGTTGATGGCATGGCTGGAAACGCTCGGCTTTCCTGTGGCGAGGCAGCGAGGTGTGGTGAAGGGTGTTGAAGGCTTGCGCGAGTTTTATCAGCATATTGGCGAGACACGTCCCAGACTGCCCTATGTC
Organism: Betaproteobacteria bacterium; assembly: GCA_025362705.1. GTDB lineage: Bacteria > Pseudomonadota > Gammaproteobacteria > Burkholderiales > Usitatibacteraceae > UKL13-2. Next base: position 4,022 of record JANYFH010000205.1, on the reverse strand, counting down.
ATTGACGGTGTTGTCTACAAGGTGAATCGCTTCGACCAGCAACAGACGCTCGGATTCGTATCGCGCGCGCCGCGCTTCGCGATTGCCCACAAGTTTCCAGCTGAAGAGGCGACCACGGTGCTGCTGGGCATCGATGTGCAAGTCGGGCGCACCGGCGCGATTACGCCGGTGGCGCGCTTGCAACCGGTGTTCGTTGGCGGCACTACGGTATCGAACGCGACGCTGCACAACGAAGACGAAATTCGCAGGAAGGATTTGCGCATCGGCGACACAGTTGTGGTGCGCCGTGCGGGCGACGTGATTCCTGAAGTGGCCGCCGTCATCATCGAAAAGCGTCCGGCGAATGCAGGCACATTCGTGATGCCCACGCGCTGTCCGGAATGCGATTCAGCGATTGTAAAACTCGAAGGCGAGGCAATCGCCCGTTGCACCGGCGGCCTGATCTGCCCTGCGCAACGCAAACAGGCGCTGCTGCATTATGCGGAACGGCGCGCGGTGGATATCGAAGGCCTTGGCGACAAGCTGGTCGAGCAATTGGTCGATGCCGGTGTCGTGCACACGCCGGCGGACCTGTATCGCCTCGGTCTGGCAGCGTTGTCGAACCTTGATCGCATGGCTGAAAAGTCGGCCACCAATCTGCTCGCGGCGATTGAAAAAAGCAAACACACGACGCTGGCGAAATTTCTGTTCGGCCTTGGTATACGTCACATCGGCGAGACCACCGCGAAAGATCTTGCAAAATATTTTGGCAATCTGGATGCCATCATGGATGCGAATGTTGAGCAACTACTGGAAGTGCACGACGTTGGTCCGGTGGTGGCGCAGAGTCTCAGGCAGTTTTTTGATGAGCCATACAATCGCGAAGTGGTTGAGCAATTGCGTGCGTGCAAGGTAACGTGGCCCGAGACGGAAACCCAGCAAGGGCGGGGTTCTCAGGCCGAAAATGCTTCGAACGCCGCATCTGGAGCCGATCTCGGCGTTTTCCACGGCAAGACGGTGGTATTGACCGGCACACTGGGTGCCATGTCGCGCGATGAAGCAAAAGACAAGCTTGAAACGCTCGGTGCGAAGGTCGCAGGAAGTGTGTCGAAAAAGACAGACTATGTTGTTGCGGGAGCCGAGGCGGGTAGTAAACTCGACAAGGCCGTTGAGCTGGGCGTTGCGGTGCTGGATGAAGCGCAATTTTTATCAATGTTATCGGATAAATAAATTAAATCAGCGATGAAAAAAAATATCAAAATCACCAAGGCCGTTTTCCCTGTCGCCGGTCTCGGCACGCGATTTCTTCCCGCCACCAAGGCGAGCCCAAAAGAAATGCTGCCCGTGGTCGACAAGCCGCTGATCCAGTACGCCGTTGAGGAAGCGGCCGCTGCGGGAATTACCGAAATGATTTTTGTCACCGGTCGTGGCAAGCGCACCATCGAAGACCATTTCGACAAGGCTTATGAGCTCGAAGCGGAGCTTTCGGTAAAAGGCAAAACCAAACAGCTGGAAGAAGTGCGGCGGATGCTGCCGGAGGGTGTGCAATACGTGTATGTGCGCCAGTCCGAGGCGCTCGGCCTGGGTCACGCTGTGTTGTGTGCGAAACACCTGGTGGGTGATGAGCCGTTCGCTGTCATCCTCGCCGACGATTTGATTGATGCAGGCGAAGGTGTTGCACCGGTGATGAAGCAGATGGTCGATCAGTTCGTCAAACAGAAATCGTCGATCCTCGGTGTGCTCAATGTTGAGCGGCATGAAACTTCGTCATACGGCATCGTCGCGTCAAAACCGATTTCAAAAAAAGCCAGTGAGCGCGTATCGAAGATGACCGCCATTGTCGAAAAACCGAAACCTGAAAATGCGCCGTCGACGCTGAGCGTCGTCGGCCGCTATATTTTGACGCCACAAATTTTCGCGCATCTGGAAAAAATTCAGGCGGGCGTTGGCAAGGAAATCCAGTTGACCGATGGCATTGCCGCGTTGCTCAAAAAAGAGAACGTGTTCGCGTATGAATTCGAAGGCACACGCTACGATTGTGGATCGAAGCTGGGCTATCTCAAAGCGACAGTTGAGTTGGGCAAGAAGCATCCTGAGGTCGGGGCGGCGTTTACGGATTTCCTAGCGAGTGGGGCTGGTACGAAGAAGCGACGTTAGGGTCGGGTTGCCACTGTACAAACCCGTAACGCTGTCATTTCAAACGAAGAGAGAAATCCGCTTTTATCCATTCGTAAAAAGCAGATTTCTCACCCGGTGATACTGGGTTCGAAATGACAGGAATGTGGTCTTGTCTACTTGGTAGCTTCAAACCGCCATTCCATTCCGCGCGCCTTCCCCTGAATGGTGCCTTCGATGCGCGCCTTCATCGCACCGTCAGACTCGATCCAGTACATCACACGCTGCGGAAAATCGTGCGTCAGGTTCTCGAACACCACGCGCTTGTCACCCAGCTCTTTTTGCTTGAACTCGACGGGTGGTTTCCCGCCCGGACTCGCGAGATACGAGACGCCTGAAGGTGTTGTGACGATGCGGATAAATTCGAACGTGGTTGCGCGCTTTGGCGACGTCGTGAGATTCACGCCGGCCATCATATTGCTGCGCGGTCCCAGCCAGCTTTCCTGCACGGTTTCGCCGTCCTTGTTCTGTGTCCATGTGCCGGTCATCCATGAGAGTTTTTCGATCTCCTGCGCGTGCAGGGGCAGTGTCGCGGCGAGCAGCGCGAGGAGTCCCAGAAATTGTTTTTTCATTGGTGAGTTCCCTTTTTAAAATTTACAACTGGCAGCCCCATCTGGCACTACTTCTCTTTGTGGGTTGAAACAAATGGCTACCTACGCATTCACGCACCGAGCAATTCCAGCAACGCCAACGCCACCACCCGCGTCGCTTTTTGCAAATCATCGAGCTTGAGTTTCTCGTCGGCGCGGTGCCCATTCGCTTCCAGCAACGTATGCGGGCCAGCACCGTACAGCACAGTGGGAACACCTGCTGTTGAATAAAGGCGCGCGTCGGTGTAGATCGGTACGCCGTTGGGTTTCACGGCTTCACCCATGATGCGTGTCGCGTGTGTTGTGATCGCGGCAACAAGTTTTTCCTGTCCAGGCATCGGCACGAACGGTGTGGCGAGCAGGACGCGGCGCACCGTGCATGAAATACCCGGCCACGCGGCAAGAGCGGTCTTGATTTGTTGCGTGAGGGTTGCCTCAACTTCAGTTGCATTTTCCTCCGGGATGATGCGTCGATCCAGCCGCAGGGAGACTTTATCCGGCACAACATTGGTGTTGATGCCACCTGAGATGAGGCCGACGGTAAGCGTCGGACTATCGATACCTTCGACCTTCGACTTTCTGGCAGCGTAAGTTTTGCGGATCGCGTAAAGCGCGGAAAGCAGACCTGTCGCGGCTTCCAGCGCATCGACGCCGGTATCGGGCCGCGCCGCGTGCGCGGACTTGCCGATCACTTCAACGGCGAGATGAAGGCAGCCATTGTGTGCGGTCGTCACAGCATAGGAAAACCCGGCGGAAATGGCGTAATCGGGTTTGGACAATCCGGTCGCCAGAATGCGCGCGGGGCCAATCATGCCGCCGGCTTCCTCGTCGTAAGTGAAATGCAATTCCACAGTGCCGGCAAGTTTCGCGCCGCTGGCTTTCAGGGCCAGCAAGGCGTAGGTGTAAGTGGCGAAGTCCGATTTCGAAACTGCCACGCCGCGCCCAAACATGAAGCCGTCCTTGATTACTGCGCCGTACGGATCGACACTCCAGCCCAGGCCCGGCTGCACCACATCGCCATGTGCATTGAGCGCGATGGTGGGGCCTTCGGCAAAACGATGGCGCACGATCAGATTGGTCGCGCTCACCATGCCGTTTGCGATTACGTCAGCCTGCGGCACGTGATCGCGTTCGACGGTCAATCCAAGCGCTTCAAGCAATGCCGCCGAGCGTTCTCCATGCGCCGCGCAGTCGCCGGGCGGATTGTCGGAGGGAACCTTGACCAGTTCGGCGAGGAACTGGGTTTGTTCATCGCGGTGGCCGGCTAGGAATTCTTCG
>JANYFH010000178.1 GCA_025362705.1 Betaproteobacteria bacterium | reverse complement strand
GACCGATTTTTTGGCGGCATCGACGGTGATGGTACCGATCACATCGGGTCCCGTACCTTTGAGTTCGGGTGGGAAGACGATGTCATTGTTCGGTGCCGTGCCGAAGGTATTTACCCCTGGTTTCATGATGAAGCGCCCCGCGAGTGTGAGCCAGCCGTTGTCGCGTCGCAGGCTTTTCTCAACGCTGTCGTGCCACTGATTGATCGCATCGACATATTCGGGTTCCGCTGGTTTGGCGGGAGCCGCAGCGACAACCGCGGCGGAAACTAGAAGCAGGGAAAACGCAGCAGCAATGGGTATGAATTTCATGCGATTACTCCGGCGGTGGCGCTATGGGCTGAGGAGTGAATTATGCCTCGTTCACGACTTGAATTGGTGGAGAACCTGCGACGCTGAAAGATCGTTCATGCACTTGAAATGCCCCAGCGGACAGACGCGCTGAAAGCACGGACTGCATTCGAGTTTGAGCGAAATGACAGTGGCCTTCGGCGAGAGTGGCGGCGTAAAGTCTGGTGAGCTCGAACCGTAGAGTACGACGACCGGCGTGCCCACCGCGCAGGCGATATGCATGAGGCCGGAATCATTGGTCACGACCTGGGTTGCCAGGCTCAACAAGTCGATTGCGTCATCGAGCGCAGTTTCACCGCACAGATTGCGGCATACATCATTCGCCAGTTTGTTTATTTCGTCGGCGATGGCACGGTCACCTTTGCCGCCCAGCAGCCAGATTTGTTTGCCAGCCGTGTGGAGGGCGCTGGCAAGTTCGGCGAAATGTTTGGCTGGCCAGCGTTTGGCCGGGCCGTATTCAGCTCCAGGGCAGAATGCCACAACAGGTTTATCGAGATTGAGTTTCAAACGGGCCACCGTGGCGGCGCGATGTTCGTCATCGATACGCAACAGCGGCAGTGGTACTGGTTGAGTCAACGGCTGATTACGCGCTTCGGCAAGTGACGCAAACCGCGCAGCCATCGTTGGCAGAGCATGTTCGTCCAGATCCCGGCAATCGTTGAGAATCCAGCCGCGTTTTTCGCCGCGGAATCCCGTACGCAACGCAATATCAGCGAACCATGGAATCAGTGCAGATTTGAAGCTGTTTGGCAAAACCAGTGCCTCGTCAAAATTTTCACCCGTAAGGGTTTTCCCCAGCGCGCGGCGCGCGGTTACCTTCAGCGCGCCATGACCGAAGGGGTTTTCGATCACGCGAGCGACTTCCTGCATACGTTCATAAACCGGCATGACCCATTTCGGGGCCAGCACGGTTATGGTGGGCTTTTTGGGGCGTTCATGCAGCCGCATCAGCATCGGCTGGGACAATACTGCGTCGCCAATCCACGACGGCGCGACGACGAGGATGCGCGACACGGTAAGCTGTCAGTGGCCGTGCTTGACTGGTCCTGTCAAATGATAAAGCGTCCCGCAGTACGGGCATTTTGCTTCGCCGGTTTCTTCGATCGGAATGTATACGCGTGGATGCGTGTTCCATAGTTTCATCGATGGCATTGGACAGTGCAGCGGCATGTCCTTGGCAGTGACTTCGATGCGTGTGTATTTAAGTTCAGTGCGAAGTTCGGTCGTCATATTGTTTGTCCTCGGCTATTTGACCGGCGTGAGCCATGCGTGATATTTCGGATTCCTGCCATTCACAATATCGAAAAACGCTGTCTGGATTTTTTCAGTAATCGGGCCGCGCGAACCGGAACCGATGAAGCGTCCATCGAGTTCACGAATCGGTGTTACTTCAGCCGCGGTACCCGTAAAAAACGCTTCATCGGCAATATACACATCGTCGCGCGTAATTTTCTTTGGCTCGACCGTAATCCCCAAATCCGCACATAGAAGCTGAATCGATCGCCAGGTGATGCCGTCCAGCGCAGAAGTGAGTTCAGGCGTACTGATTTTTCCATCGCGCACCAGAAAAATGTTTTCGCCTGCGCCTTCGGCGACGTAGCCTTCGGTGTCGAGCAGCAGTGCCTCGTCGTAGCCATGATCGGTCGCTTCATTATTGGCGAGGATCGAATTGGCATAGGTGGATGAGACTTTGGCGCGGGCCATGGTCACATTCACATGGTGGCGCGCGAACGAAGAGGTTTTTACGCGAATGCCTTTTTTCAGACCGTCTTCGCCAAGGTACGCGCCCCACGGCCAGGCCGCGATGGTGATGTGGACCTTCGCACCCTTGGGCGACACGCCCATTTTTTCCGAGCCGTAAAATGCCAGCGGGCGCAGGTAACAACTTTCCAGATTGTTCGCGCGAACCACTTCGCGCTGCGCTTCCATGATTTCGTCCTGGCTGTATGGCATGGCCATCTGGTAAATTTTGGCAGAATTGAACAAGCGCTGCGTATGTTCCTTGAGCCTGAAAATGGCGGTACCCAGATTGGCGGAAGCGTCGGTCTTGTAGGCGCGTACGCCCTCGAAAACTGCCAGGCCATAGTGCAACGAATGTGTCAGCACGTGGGTCGTGGCATCGCGCCAGGGCACCAGCTTGCCGTCGTACCAGATTAAGCCGTCGCGGTCGGACATCGACATTTCGTTCTCCAGAATTTTGCGGTAAGCGGATATTTTAGCGTATCAACCCCTCACATCGTTGTCTGGATCGGTACTGGTCGCTGGCAAACCGCTGATAGGGAAAAGGGATGTGTCATAATCACTTCATAGGAATTTCCCTGTGTTATCTGTCAGTTGCCGCAGACTCCTTGAAAAACTCTTACAAAATCAAGACAGCCATCGAACCCGAATGACAGCCAAGAAATTTCTCGACTTTGACACCGCACTCGAGCGAGGTTTATCACCCGAAGAGAAACTCGCCGGTGACATGCTGGTGTTTTCCACCGCATTGATGATGGTCGCATCCATGTTGTGGCTGGCCATTTACTGGG
>JANYFH010000177.1 GCA_025362705.1 Betaproteobacteria bacterium | reverse complement strand
ACCGGGCGCTGCCGAGGTTATGCACGTTGCCACGGGCCCACTTCCAGCGTTTGGTGAAAATGATGTGCTGTTAAAAGTCGAATTCGCAGGTGTAAATCGCCCCGACGTCGCGCAACGTTCCGGCACTTACGCGCCACCACCCGGCGCCTCACCCATCATGGGGCTTGAAGTATCGGGCACCATCGCGGCAGTTGGCACGGCCGTCACACGATGGAAAGTGGGTGATGCCGTTTGTGCGCTAACGCCCGGCGGTGGCTATGCAGAATATTGTGCGGCACCTGCTGCGCATTGCCTGCCAGTTCCGCGCGGCCTGTCGATGCTGGAAACGGCAGGCGTGCCGGAGAATTTTTTTACGGTGTGGGTGAATGTATTCGATACCTGCAAACTGAAAGCAGGTGAATCATTGTTGGTACACGGCGGCTCGTCAGGTATCGGTCTCACTGCCATCCAACTCGCCAAAGCATTCGGCGCGACAGTTCTCACGACGGTCGGCAACGATGAAAAAGCCGCGTTCTGCAAGGCCATCGGCGCGGATCATGTGTTCAATTACAAAACACAGGAATGGTCGAACGAAATTTTTGTAGTCACGCAGAAGAAGGGCGTGAATGTGATTCTTGATATGGTCGGCGGGAGCTACATCGAAAAAAATCTGCGCTCACTCGCGCTCGAAGGCCGCTATTGTTTTATCGCGTTTCTCGAAGGCGGCAAGGCGGAAATCGATTTCCGCCCGCTGATGATGAAGCGTCAGACAATTACCGGTTCTACGCTTAGGGCGCGACCGGATGCGCAGAAGGCGGCAATCGCGGTTTCGCTGAAAGAAAAAGTCTGGCCGTTGCTGGAAGCGAAGAAAGTGAAGCCGGTGATTTGCAAAACGTTTGCGCTGGACGAGATTGTGGAGGCGCACCGGTTGATGGAATCTAGTGCGCATATTGGGAAGATTATGTTGAAGGTAGGGTAGGTCTCCCCAGCGTAATTTGCGAAAACTCTAGTATCGGTGGGGTTTGCAGCGGCGAAAAGGCTGAAGAGGCGCACCGGTGCTAGAGTTTTATTATTTTTTCGTAGGCAGGACTCCGGGCTACTGCGAAAGGCTGCCAGTGTCTCTTGCTCACGACCGATGCCGGGGTAGCCTGGCATCGCTAAACTATCGTGTCGTAATTTGAAATTACGATATGCTAATGGGTGTAGCCCCCGCGCATTGGATTTGGAATCCAATGCCCATAGTTTTCTCAAGATACACCGCTAGGCTTTGGACGGCTTTGCGGATTCCCGTCGAGAGTGCGCTATGGTTGGGGGCTAATTCTTTTGGCGACTTTCTGCCGCAATAGCGGCCATTACCGCATCGGTCGCGGATTCAATTGCTGTATATCCTCAAAACGGAATATCGTCATCCATATCATCAAACTTCGCCGCACTACCTTTCGCACCGCCTGCCGGTTTTGATGAAGAGCCGGACGAGGCGGGCGCACCACCACTCGACGCCTTGGCGTAATCCCCACCGCCACCACTTTCTCCACCCATTCCCTGACGCCCGCCGAGCATTTGCATTGCATCAGCAATCACTTCTGTCGTGTACTTGTCCACGCCGTCCTTGTCCTGCCACTTGCGGGTCTGCAATCGGCCCTCTATATATATCTGACTACCTTTCTTCAAATACTCGCCGGCAATTTCTGCAAGCTTGTAGTTGCCCCGATTGTAAAAGACGATGCGATGCCACTCCGTTTTTTCTTGTTTCTCGCCATTTTTGTCTTTCCATGTTTCAGTCGTGGCAATCGACGCGTTAGTGATGGCTCCACCGTCGGGCATATAGCGCGTTTCGGGGTCGCGCCCCAGGTTGCCGACCAGAATCACTTTGTTGACTGATGCCATGAGACTTTCCTTCCATGTAGCGATTAGTGTTGGGGGAGAGGCTATGCCGCTTCCCACGTGTTTGCGGTGCGTTTTTGTTTTGCACTGCACCGACATTGTGCTTGAAAAAACACGTGCGAGGTGAACCCCGAACGCGGTAAAATAATCGGTTACCTTTTCTTCTTTTTGGCTGATGATTGGGACAAGCCGGAATGAAATTTCCGTCCGCGGTTGTCCCTATATGCGTCAACGCTTTAGCGCAAATTCTTCATAAGAGATTCATGGAACTCATCAAGATCCGCGGTGCCCGCACCCACAATCTGAAAAACATCAGTCTTGACTTGCCGCGTCATTCGCTGGTGGTGATTACCGGGCTTTCAGGTTCGGGAAAATCGTCGCTCGCTTTCGACACACTGTATGCCGAAGGGCAGCGGCGCTATGTGGAATCGCTATCCACCTACGCACGCCAGTTCTTGCAGCTGATGGAAAAGCCGGATGTCGATTTGATCGAAGGATTGTCACCTGCGATTTCGATTGAACAGAAAGCAACTTCGCATAACCCGCGTTCCACTGTCGGCACGGTAACCGAAATTCACGACTACCTGCGCCTGTTGTTCGCGCGGGCCGGCACACCGTACTGTCCGGAACACAAACTGCCGCTGGAAGCGCAGACCGTTTCGCAAATGGTCGATACCGTGCTTGGATATCCGGAAGGCAGCAAGCTAATGTTGCTCGCACCTGTGGTGGTGAATCGCAAGGGCGAGCACGTCGACATGATCGAGGAATTTCGCGCGCAGGGATTCGTGCGCTTGCGTGTGGACGGCAAAGTGATCGAGATTGATGCCTTTCCGAAACTCGACAAAATGAAGAAGCACACCATCGAAGTGGTGGTTGATCGATTGAAGGTCGCGACGGATGCGAAGCAACGGTTGGCCGAGTCTTTCGAGACGAGCTTGCGCGTAGGCGCTGCGAAAGTAATCGCGGTGAACATGGAGACGAACAAGGAAACGTTGTTCTCATCCAAATTCGCTTGCCCGGTCTGCGACTATTCGCTCTCGGAAATGGAGCCGCGGCTATTTTCGTTCAACAACCCGATGGGCGCCTGCCCTACTTGCGATGGCCTGGGGCAAATTACTTTCTTTGATCCCAAGCGCATCGTCGCATATCCGGGCTTGTCGCTCGCGGGAGGCGCCATCAAGGGTTGGGACCGGCGCAACCAATTTTATTTTCAAATTCTGTTGGGCCTTGCCGCGCATTACCAGTTTGATATTGATAAGCCTTTCGATCAACTCGCGCCGGAAACGCAGCAGCTTATTTTGTACGGCTCAGGCAAAACAAAAATTGCGTTCAAGTATCCGGGTGAGCGCGGCAAACCAATATTGCGTGAAGATACATTTGAAGGCATCGTGCCGAGCCTGGAGCGCCGTCACCGCGAAACGGATTCAATGGCGGTACGCGAGGAACTTTCAAAATATATATCGACAAAAGCCTGCCCCGATTGCGAGGGGACACGCTTGCGCGTCGAAGCGCGTAATGTAAAAGTCGGCGAGAAGACCATTCACGAGCTTTCAGCGATGTCTCTCAAAGACTCGTTTCGCTGGTTCGATAGCGTAAAACTTTCCGCGCAGAAAATGGCGATTGCGGATCGGATACTCAAAGAAATTTCCAGCCGACTCACGTTTCTGAACAACGTCGGCCTCGATTACCTGTCATTGGTACGCTCCGCCGATACGTTATCTGGTGGTGAAGCGCAGCGTATTCGGCTCGCCTCGCAAATCGGCTCAGGTCTCACCGGTGTGATGTATGTGCTGGATGAGCCCTCGATTGGATTGCATCAACGCGACAATGACCGATTGCTCGAAACCCTAAAGCGCCTGCGCGATCTGGGTAATTCGGTGATCGTGGTCGAGCACGATGAGGATGCTATCAACGCCGCCGACCATGTGGTGGACATGGGCCCAGGTGCAGGTGTGCACGGCGGGCAAGTGGTGGCGCAGGGCACGCCCGAGGAAATCAAGCGTGCCTCACAGTCGCTCACAGGCCAATACCTGTCGGGTAAAAAACAGATCCCGGTTCCGAAAAAGCGCGGTAAGGTAGATCTAAAAAAAATCCTGCGCATCAAGGGTGCGTCGGGCAACAATTTAAAAAATGTGGCGCTCGATTTGCCGGTCGGTGCCTTCGTCTGCATTACCGGTGTTTCCGGTTCGGGCAAATCGACATTAATTAACGATACGCTTTACAAAGTGGTTTCGCAGCACATCTATGCGTCGTCAGATGAACCCGCGCCGTTTGAATCCATCGAAGGCCTGGAACATTTTGACAAAGTGATCAACGTCGATCAATCGCCGATCGGTCGCACACCGCGCTCAAATCCTGCGACGTACACGGGTTTATTCACGCCGATTCGCGATCTTTTTTCCGGCGTGCCGGAGTCGCGTGCGCGTGGCTACGGGCCGGGACGTTTTTCGTTCAACGTCAAGGGTGGTCGCTGCGAGGCCTGCGAAGGCGATGGCGTCATCAAGGTGGAAATGCATTTCCTGCCTGATGTGTACGTGCCTTGCGATGTCTGCTTTGGAAAACGCTACAACCGCGAAACGCTCGACGTGCGTTACAAGGGGAAAAATATTCACGAAGTTCTCGACATGACCGTTGAGCAGGCATTCGAGTTTTTCAAACCAGTGCCAGTGGTCGCACGCAAACTGAGCACCTTGCTAGATGTGGGCTTGGGTTATATCCGGCTCGGACAAAGTGCGACTACGCTCTCAGGCGGCGAGGCGCAACGCGTAAAACTCTCACTTGAATTGTCCAAACGCGACACCGGGCGGACGTTATTTATCCTCGACGAACCGACCACAGGCCTGCATTTCCACGACATCGACCTGCTGCTGAAAGTGCTGCATCGCTTGCGCGAGCATGGCAATACAGTAGTTGTCATTGAGCACAATCTGGATGTCATCAAGACTGCTGATTGGGTGATCGATCTGGGTCCGGAAGGTGGCGACGGTGGCGGTGAAATTGTGGGCCAGGGCACGCCTGAGGATTTGTCGCAGATGCCACAAAGTTTTACCGGGCGTTATTTGCTTCCTCTCTTGGGTATTGCTCCGAAGCGTACAGCTGCGCGAAAATAAGTGCCATGAATCCACGCGAACTATTGATTGAAAGTTTCCGTGCAGCCTTGTCGGCTGCAGATCCGCTTGCAATTGTGCCGGCCCATCTGCCATCTCCTCCGAAAGGCAGAACGGTAGTCGTTGGCGCAGGCAAAGCTGCAGCCGCGATGGCAAAAGCGGTCGAAACGCATTGGCCTGCCGACGCGCCGCTGGACGGTATCGTGATTACCCGTTACGCGCATGGCTACGACGGCAGCGATGCCGATGCAATGCCTCTGACGCGAATACGCGTGCTCGAAGCAGGACACCCCGTGCCGGATGAGGCCGGCGAAATGGCCGCAAAAGAAATTCTTGCGATCGCAGAAACGCTGACCGCAGATGATCTCTTGCTCGTGCTTGTTTCTGGCGGCGGCTCAAGCCTGCTCTCATTGCCCGTCTCAGGCATCACTATGGCGGATTTGAAGGCAGTGACTGCGGAGCTTTTGAACTGCGGCGCGCCGATTCAGGAAATGAATGTGGTGAGGAAGCACCTGTCGGCCATTCAGGGTGGCCGACTTGTTGCGGCGACCAAAGCGCGTGTCCTTTCGCTGATTATTTCAGACGTTGCGGGTGATGACCCGTCGGCGATTGCGTCTGGCCCCACCACGCCGGACCCTTCGACCTATCAGGATGCGTTGGATATTCTCGCGGCCTACCGCATTGTGCCGCCGCTATCGGTGATGCGGCATCTTTCCAATGGTGCGCGCGGCGATATTGCAGAAACGCTAAAGCCCGGCGACGCCGCATTCTCGCGCGTTGAAAACCGCATGATCGCGACTGCGCACGCGAGTCTTACCAGAGCCGCCGCATTTTTTCAGGCGCACGGCATTACACCAATGATCCTGGGCGATAGCATCACCGGTGAGGCGCGTGAAGTCGCTAAGGTGCACGCCGCGCTAGCAAGACAGCTTCAACAACATCACCATCCGCTGAAACCTCCTGTGGTGATGATTTCCGGCGGCGAATGCACTGTCACATTGAAGAATGCGGGTCAGGGTCGCGGCGGGCGGTGCAGCGAGTTCCTGTTGTCATTGGCCATAGATCTCGACGCACGTGCGAATATTTTTGCCATCGCTTGCGATACCGATGGTATCGATGGCTCCGAGCCAAATGCCGGGGCGTATCTTGAGCCCGGTTCTTTGGCACGCGCACGTATGATCGATGTACACGCAAAAGCGCAACTGGGAATGAACGATGCCTACGGATTTTTTGCGCCCCTCGATGATTTGATCGTCACCGGCCCGACCCGGACGAATGTGAATGACTATCGGGCGATTCTGGTTCTCTGAGTTCGTGAGAAATTTGCATCGCTATTTCTGTGTCATGACCCTAGGGTGAAATATTGTGACACACGCTCAATCAGCAGCACGACATGACCGACAAACTTGACGCAGAAGGAACGCTGCGTGTGTCCGAAGAACGGCTTCGCGCGCTGGCTGAGATCCCGTCAGCATGGTTTTCGGCGACCGGAAGTGAGGCGCGGTTCCAGCTCATCACGCAAAACATGCGTGACATCATTGTTCTCATGCGGCCCAATGGCGAGACGTTTTATCTTTCTCCCTCCTTCACGCGCGTTACCGGGCACGATATCGAATCCAGCCTCAGCATGGAGGCGGCAAGTTTTTTCCATCCCGATGACTTTGTGTGGGTCCAACAGGAATTTGCGCGCTGCACTGGTGGCGACGGCCACCGGGCGGAGCTGACGTATCGCTTTCGCCACGCCGATGGACACTATATTTGGCTGGAAGGCCAGATGCACCTGGTAAGCAGTGAGGATGGCTTGCCACCGCATGTGCAGATTTGCGCGCGCGATGTCACCACACGACGTCAGGCAGAAATCGCCGTCGAGCGAAAAACCCTCGAATTGAAGCAAGCCAACACCGCGCTTGAAATCGAAATTCGCGGCCGGCAGGAGCTTGAGCGCAATATTCTGCTGGCCATCGAAAAAGAACTTGAGCAAGTGGGCCTGGCGCTGCACGATGAATTGGGACAAGACCTGACTGGCATTGCGTTGCTCACCAAGACGCTTTCGCAAAAACTTGCCGATAAAAACCTCGCTGAAGCGACCCTCGCGCAACGCATTTCGGAGTTGGTCAACCGCACCATTGGCCATACCCGCATGATCGCGCATGGATTGTCGCCCTACATCTGGGGCACCGATGGGCTGGTCGCTGCGTTGAAACAACTGGCGAACGACGTCAACAGTTTGGATGCGGTGAAATGCGATACGCGGATTCCGACTGCGGTCACAATTTCCGACGAAATCGTTGCGCTCACGCTATACCGGATCGCGCAGGAAGCCGTCAACAATGCACTCAAGCACAGCAAGGCTGAAAAAATCCGCATCGCATTGACGCGCACCAGCCGTGGGGTCGAATTGGTCATTTCCGACAATGGCATTGGCCAGCCCCAGGCCGAGGATGAGGCCGGGAATCAGCAACGCTTCCACAGTATCCGGCATCGATGTCGTGCTATCGATGCGACACTCTTTATCGGCAAAGGCGGACTCGGTGGTACGATGGTTCGGGTCGCGTGGCGAGGTACCGAATCCCGAAAGTCGCCATTACATGTAACGAAGACGGGGGCGCTTTGAAATCAAGAATCATGGTTATTGATGACCATGCCATCGTTTTGCACGGCTTGAAAGAACTGATCAATAGCGAACCGGATCTGGAAGTCACGATGACTGCCGACACAGCCGAGCGCGCGCTTGAGTTGCTCCGGGACCACCAGCCCGATATTGTCGTTACCGATATTTCACTTCCTGGATTGTCCGGTCTGGAATTGATCAAGGAACTAGCACGGCTACGGCCTGGTCTGCCGACGCTGGTGTTAAGCATGCACGACGAACTGGTGCATGGCGAACGCGCCTTGCGTGCGGGTGCCAAGGGCTATCTGGTCAAACAGGAGGCGCCAGAAAAAGTGATTGAAGCCATTCGCAAGGTACTGGCTGGTGAACGCTATCTGAGCGAACGCATGCAGGCGCTGTTAGCGCACAAGGGCACTGGTCGACGCGCCAACCAGGCGCCTTCGGTCTTGTCCAGTCTGACCGATCGCGAGCATGAAATTTTTCGCCTGGTCGGCATCGGGCTTGGCGCCAGTGAAATTGCGATCAAGTTGAATCGCAGCGTAAAAACCATCGAGGCGCACCGCGCGAATCTGAAACAAAAACTTGGGCTACGCAACGCGCACGAGTTAAATCGTTTCGCGGCTAATTGGGCGGATCGCGACCACGTTTAGCGAATTGCCGGTAACGCCGTCAAACAAGAGTAACCAGCCCGCATCCAATCGTGCAGATCAAGCATTGGCGCGATATTCAGGCTGTTTTCACCTTGTAATATGCGCCAATACTAGACTTTCATCAGTCGGCCTGCAGCTTCAGCCAAAGTCGATTCGCGCTTGGCAAAACAAAACCGCACGAGCTTTTGATCACCCGCGTCATGATAAAACGCCGACACTGGAATGCATACGACGCCAAATTTGCGCGCCAGATGTTGTGCGAAATCAACGTCGGACATGTTGGCAAATTCGGCCAGATGAGCGTACTCGGCTGAAACGAAATAAGTGCCGCGAGAGGGCTGCCATTTGAAACGCGACGCTTTCACTTGCGATAAAAAGAAATCGCGCTTGGCTTGATAGAAATGCTGAAGTTCGTTATGGGTACCCAGCGCCATGTAATTTGCAATCGCGTGCTGAGAAGGCGTATGCACCGTGAAGACGATAAATTGGTGCGCCTTGCGAAATTCTATCGTCAACGCTTTGGGCGCCAGACAGTACGCGATCTTCCACCCAGTGACGTGGTACGTTTTACCGAACGAGGAAATGACAAAGGCGCGCTCGGCCAACGCGGGGAAACGCGCCACGCTTTGATGCAGCGCGCCGTCGAACACCATGTGCTCGTAGACTTCATCGCTGATAAGAAAAATATCGGTACCACGAAGTAAATCGCCAAGCGCCTCCATGTCTTCGCGGGACCAACAGGTTGCCGTCGGATTGTGCGGCGTATTGATCATGATGGCGCGGGTTCGAGGTGTAATCAGAGAGCGTACCTGGCTCCAATCGGGGCGATAGTCGGGAAATTTCAGCATCGCAAACACCGGCACGCCGCCGTTCATGCGTATTACCGGCTCGTAGCTGTCGTACACCGGTTCAAAAATAATCACCTCATCGCCAGGATGCACGATTGCAGTAAGCGCAGTTTGAATGGCTTGTGTCGCGCCGGCGGTGATGGTGATTTCATCTGCTGCGTCGCAATGGCGACCGTAAAGTGTGGCCACTTTCTCAGCGACGCGCTCCCGCAGCGGAAGAATCCCAGCCATCGGCGGATACTGGTTGTAGCCCGCGCGCATGGCTTCATTCATCGTGTCGATGAGGCGCGGATCGCATTCGAAATCCGGAAATCCCTGGCCAAGATTGACGGCACCAACTTCCAGTGCGAGTGCCGACATAGTCGTAAAAATGGTCGTGCCGACGTGCGGCAGCTTTGAGATCGGTGGTTTCATGGGAATATCATAGCGGGATTCCCGTCGCTCGCGCCAGAGAGCCTCTGATGAAGTAACCAAAGGAACTTCCAACTTGGCGGCAAGTCTGTTGAACTATCGCTTCGTATCTTTGTTCGGGAAATTTCAATTGCCAATTCCATCGCGCCTGTTTGTGTTTGCTTTGTACGCGCTCTTGTCCAGCGCTGTGTTCGCGCAATCAAACAACACGCCAACTGTCACTGCGTTGCCTGCATCCACACCGCCGATTGTTCTGGATCAGCTTGTTGTCAGCGGCGAGCAGCCTGGACCTGGCATGTGGCGGGTATCGAAGGGCGGCCACGTTCTCTGGATCGTCGGCGTACAAACTCCCGTTCCACAGAAAATGATTTGGCGCGCAAAAGGCATTGAAGCAATCGTCGCGCAAGCGCAGGAGATTCTCAGCGCGCCATCGATTTCCATTTCAACCAAACAGATCGGTTGGTTCAACATGCTCCTCATGTTGCCATCCGCGCTGCAGGTACGAAAAAGTCCCGACGATGCGATGTTGAAAGACATTGTGCCGCCCGACTTACATGCACGCTGGCTGGTACTGCGGGACAAATACATTGATTCATACAGTATCAACGATGAAGAAAAAAACATCGAGCGCTGGCGACCTATGTTCGCGGCACTCGAGCTTTACAGAAAAGCGATCAGCGCATCGGGGCTCACGAGCGCCAGCCCGGTCTGGGGGGTGATTAGTGACGCGGCCAAGAAACATAATGTCAAAATCACAGCGGTGAGATTGGAGCCGCCGATCAAGGATCCTCGCGCGGCGCTGAAAGAACTCAGTGCATCACGTCTTGCCGACATTGATTGCTTCGCCAAGACCGTAGAACGCATTGAGACTGATCTGGCTGCCATGCGCGTTCGTGCCAATGCATGGGCACGCGGAGACATCGATGCAATACGCAAACTACCTGCAGCCGACCAGCGCGCCGCCTGCGAAATTGCCATTCGTGATGCTTCCTTCATGAAGACGCTCGGTGCGCAAAACCTGCCGGCACAAATGGAAAACATGTGGCTCAATGCGGCCGAAGCGGCACTGAAAAATAACACGGTGACGCTCGCCGTATTGCCGATTGCGCAAGTCGTGGCATCAGATGGGTATGTAGCCAAGCTGCGCGCGCGCGGAAACGAGGTGTTGGAACCGGAGTAAGCGTTACGCGGGCGGAGGGTTCGTTGACGACCATGGGCACCTGCGGGACAGCGCAACGACCGGCAGACCGACCATTTCCGCCAACTGCAATCGCCACGCAACAAAAAGCCGGGCGAACCCGGCTTTTTTATTGAAACGTTGCGGCAAGTATTATTCGCCAGTCGTTTCTGCTTTCGGTGCTTCCGAAATTTCCGGACGATCCACCAGCTCAATCAGTGCCATTGGCGCGTTATCGCCGACACGGAAACCATATTTGAGAATCCGCATATAACCACCAGCACGCGCTTTGTAACGGGGCCCAAGCACATCAAACAATTTCGTGACCATGTCGCGGTCGCGCAGACGATTAAACGCCAGACGGCGATTGGCCAGGGTAGGTTCTTTGCCCAACGTGATGATTGGCTCAAACACTTTGCGCAGCGCCTTGGCTTTCGGCAGCGTGGTCTTGATGACTTCGTGCAATAGCAACGAATTGGTCATGTTGCGGAACATCGCCAGTCGATGCGACGATGTCTTATTGAGCTTCTTTAATCCGTGACGATGTTTCATTGGTATTTCCTTAATAGTGTCTTGGCCGTTTTGCTTAAGGAAGTTAAGCCAGCCTTGTTATCGTTATGGGTTTGAAAATATTTTGCAGCTTAATTTCTTGAATCCCGACGCAGGTTTGCAACTGCGACGGGGAGAATGCACTATTACTTGGTCACGCCTGCAACGGGCCAGTTCTCGAGCTTCATGCCGAGGGTTAGGCCTTTGCTTGCGAGTACTTCCTTGATTTCGTTTAACGACTTGCGACCCAGATTCGGTGTCTTCAACAATTCGTTTTCAGTACGCTGGATCAAGTCACCGATGTAGTAAATGTTCTCGGCCTTGAGGCAGTTGGCGGAACGTACTGTGAGCTCAAGATCATCCACGGGCTGCAACAGGATCGGATCGATCTGTGGCATCTTGGCTTCTTCGGTCTGCATCGGCGTGCCTTGCAGATCAGCAAATACGGAGAGCTGATCGACCAGCACACGTGCGGCGTAACGGACGGCTTCTTCAGGTTCAATGGCCCCATTGGTTTCAATGTCCATCACCAGGCGATCAAGATCGGTACGTTGCTCAACGCGGGCGCTTTCGACAGCGTAGCTCACGCGGCGAACCGGCGAATAGGATGCATCCAGAAGAATCGAGCCAACGGCACGACTGTCCTGATCGGTACGACGTGCGGTTGCGGCAACGTAGCCACGGCCTTTCTCGACTTTGAGTTGCATGTCGATTTTGCCGCCAGCGGTCAGGTGTGCGATGACGTGTTCTGGATTCAGGATTTCGACGTCGTGTGTTTGCTCGATGTCGGCACCAGTCACCGCGCCCGCAGTAGCTTTTTTCAGCTTCAGCGTGACGTCGTTACGGTTATGCAATTTCATCACCAAACCCTTGAGGTTCAGCAAAATATCGACCACATCTTCCTGCACGCCTTCCAGCGTGGAGTACTCGTGGAGAACGCCGGCAATCTTCACTTCTGTCGGCGCGTAACCTGGCATGGAAGACAACAAAATGCG
>JANYFH010000171.1 GCA_025362705.1 Betaproteobacteria bacterium | reverse complement strand
CATCTGGCCAACAGCGGCATCGCCCACGATGGTGAAGTCGCGACGCGACTTGGGCTGGCTGGCATACCCGTCAGCGCAGAAACGGTGATGATCGCAACCATCACGATACTGATGCGTGAAACCGGCGCAAAAGTACATCTGGCGCGCATCTCCAGCCGTCTTGGGGTCGACGCAGTGCGCGCAGCCAAAGCCGATGGGCTACCCATCAGCTGCGACGTCGGCATTCACCACCTGCTGCTGACGGATCGTGATATCGGTTTTTTCGATTCGCAATACCGGTTTGCACCGCCCCTGCGCAGTCCGTCGGATCGCGACGCGCTGTCACGAGGCGTGATCGACGGCACGATTGATGCGATCTGTTCGGACCACACCCCGCATGATGACGACGCCAAAAATGTTCCCTTCAGCGAAGCGCTGCCAGGCTCCACCGGGCTCGAATTATTACTGCCGTTGACGTTGAAGTGGGCGACTGGTGCCAACGTGACGCTGCCTTTTGCGCTGAACAAAATCAGCGGCGATCCGGCGCGCTTGCTGGGCTTGGTCGCAGGCTCGCTCTGCGTTGGACAGCCCGCCGATATTTGTATCTTCGACACAGGAGCGTTTTGGGCGGTAACCGCGCAAACGCTGCGCAGCCAGGGCAAGAATTCGCCGTATCTCCGGCGCGAGCTGGAAGGCCGCGTCACGCATACATTGGTGAATGGCGTGCTGGTTTTTCAGTCATAGCCATTTTCATCCGATGAACCCACTGCTCGACTTCTCGTCTCTGCCGCGTTTTTCTGCCATCACTCCGGCGCTGGTAGAACCTGCCTTAACGAAGCTGATTGCCGACGCGCGCACCACGGTGGAAACGATTGCCACTTCCACTTCAGCGCCGACATGGGAAAACTTCGTCACGCCGCTCGACGACGTGACCGAGCGTCTGTCGCGCGCATGGAATGTGGTTGGGCACCTGAACGCGGTAGTGAATTCGCCTGAATTGCGCGCAGCCTACAACGGCATGCTTCCCACAGTAACTGCATTCTGGACTTCCCTCTCGCAGGATGAGCGTCTGTATGCAAAGTACAAGCAAATAAGCGCTTCTTCAGCCACTTTTGCCCTGAATTCCGCGCAGAATAAGGTTATAGACAATGAATTGCGCGATTATCAATTGGGCGGCGCAGAGTTGCCTGCCGACAAAAAGCTGCGTTTCAAAGCGGTAAGGGAAGAACTCTCTACCTTGATGGCGACCTTCAATGACAACCTGCTTGACGCCACCAATGCCTTTGCGCATTTTGTGGAAAATGAAGCTGAACTCATCGGCTTGGCCGCTGACGTAAAGGCGGTCGCGCGCGCTGCGGCCATGAAAGACGGCAAGCCCGGCTGGAAGCTCACCTTGCACCAGCCCTGCTACGGCCCGGTGATGCAATACGCCGCTTTCCGACCGCTGCGCGAACGGCTCTACCGCGCCTACGTTACGCGCGCATCTGAACTCGGTGCCGATCAAAAATTTGATAACAGCGATGTAATCACCCGGATCCTGCGGCTGCGAACAGAAACCGCGACACTTCTGGGCTACCAGAACTACGCCGAGGTTTCGCTGGCCACCAAGATGGCCGACTCGCCGGCGGACGTTCTTGCTTTCATCGAGAACATGGTAAAAAAAGCCAAGCCGTTCGCCGAGCGGGATTGGCATGAACTTCTAGTCTTCGCCCAGCGCGAACTCAATATGGCCCAAGTCGCGGCGTGGGACGTGCCTTATGTTTCGGAAAAATTGCGCGAGCAGCGTTACGCGTTTTCGGACAATGAGGTAAAGCAGTATTTTCCGGAGGGACAGGTGCTGGCTGGCTTGTTCCGCGTCATCGATTCGCTCTATGAGCTAACGGTGAAACCGTCGCGGGCTGAAACATGGCACAAAGACGTGCGCTTTTTTGATCTCGCCGACAAGACTGGCAACCTGGTCGGACAGTTTTATCTCGATCTGTACGCCCGCGAAGGCAAGCGCGGTGGCGCTTGGATGGACGCCGCCATCAACCGTCGCCGCAAACATGATGGTCCTGGC
>JANYFH010000135.1 GCA_025362705.1 Betaproteobacteria bacterium | reverse complement strand
TCGGTGGGGCGGATGATGTGGAGCGCTTGATCGCGAGTGGGGAGATGAAGAAGCTGCTTGCATAGAAATCAGCGCTATCCGGATTTTTCGAAACACTAAAGCGCCGTTGTTCCCGCTTGCGCGGGAATGACGGAAATTTGCAAGCACCTCCCGGTGCAGAACGCCATTTGCCGCGCTGTTCAGAGCATAAGTGGCTGGAGAACCGCGCCAATGCTGGTGTTATGTGGCTACAATTGACACGCGTTCGGCACGAACGAATGCTGCTCAAATCACCTTCGAATACTTTGCCATCGCGGTTGCCTCGCGCAGGTACTTGTCGAATTGCATCGCCACGGTGCGCACCAGCAGACGACCGCGTGGCGTGACCTTTACCCCGTTGTCGTTGAGATCCACCAAGCCATCAGCGGCGAGTGGCCTTAGCGCAGCAAGATCAGGCGCGAAATAGTCTTCGAAACGAATACCGTATTCGCGGCTTGCGTCGGCGAAATCGAGTTCGAAATTGCACATGAGTTTCTGAATCACGTCGCGGCGCATAAGGTCATCGGCATCCAGTTCGACACCGCGCATCACCGGCAATCGTCCGGCATCCAGGTGCTTGTAATACTCGTCCAGTGTTTTTACGTTTGCGACGTATGAAGGGCCGACCTTACCGATCGCTGAAACACCGAAGGCCAGCATGTCGCAATCGGGCCTGGTCGAATAGCCCTGGAAATTGCGGTGCAGTTTTCGCTCGGCTTGCGCGACAGCGAGTTCGTCACTAGGCTTCGCGAAGTGATCCATGCCGATATAAATGTAGCCCGCAGCCCCGAGCTTGTCGATGGCGAGCGCAAGAATCGCGAGCTTGGTTTCAGCTTTGGGCAGCGTCTCGATATCGATGCTGCGCTGAGGTTTGAACAGGTGTGGGACGTGTGCGTAGCTGTATAACGCAATGCGATCCGGCGACGCTTTAATGACTTTTTCCAGCGTCTGCGAAAAACCCTCCACGGTCTGTTTAGGCAAGCCGTAGATCAGATCTGCATTCACGGAAACAAAACCGTTTGCACGCGCCGCATCGATGACTGTCATCGTTTCCACTTCAGTCTGGATGCGGTTTACCGCCTGCTGCACGACTGGGTCGAAATCCTGAATGCCGATCGATATCCGATTGAAGCCAAGGCCGCCGAGAAAAGCGATGGTCTCGGCGCTCACCTTGCGCGGATCCACTTCGATCGAAATTTCGGCGTCCGGCGAAAAGGTGAATGCGCCACGCAACATGTCCATGAGTTTGGTCATTTCCTCGTTGGTGAGGAAGGTCGGCGTGCCGCCACCAAGATGCAGTTGTTCGACTTTGTGTCCCGCAGCATCACCACCAATCTGCCTGCGCACCATGTCAATTTCGCGTCCGACATAGTCTATGTACTTCGCCGAACGGCTGCGATCTTTGGTGATGATCTTATTGCAAGCGCAGTAGTAGCACAGCGTGTTGCAGAACGGGATATGCACGTACAGCGAGAGCGGTTTTGGTTTGCCGGTATTTTCGTGGAAGCGTGTCTGTAGCGCGTTTATGTATTGTTCAGCCGTGATACCGGCGTGAAAACGATCCGCAGTGGGATAGGACGTGTATCGGGGTCCTGAGGCGTTGTATTTGTTGATGAGATCGGTATCGAGAACCAGATTGTTGCGTGAAGCGGCTCCTGCCAGGGCAGATGTGGACATATTGTCTCCAAACGTTAGCGGTCATACTCCCGCGATTGTTCAGACATCGTAAGGTAACGGTTGGCCAGGTATTTGAGGTAGATCAAAACAATGCGGGTTAGCTAATTGCGCCTTGAACCGGGCGGGAAACGGGCGTGGTGTCGGGGAAGGGTGCAGATGTTGCGGCGCACAAATACCGTGCGACTTGTATAATTATCGATTCGTTGCCGCAATCAATCGATCATATGGTCAATATGCCGCTTACGCTCTACGACAAACTCTGGAATGCACATCTGGTTCACGAAGAAATGGATGGGACGGTACTCATCTATATCGACCGCCATCTTGTGCACGAAGTCACCAGCCCGCAGGCGTTTGAAGGTCTCGAGATCAATGGACGCAAACTGTGGCGGTTGAAATCCATCGTCGCCACTGCTGACCATAACGTGCCGACGACTTCCCGTGCCGAGGGTATTGCCGACCCGACCTCAAGGTTGCAAATCGAAACGCTCGACAAAAACATCGAGAAGTTCGGGGTGCAGGATTATTTCGGAATGCACGACGCGCGTCAGGGGATCGTGCATGTGATCGGCCCGGAGCAGGGCGCGACTTTACCGGGTATGACTGTCGTTTGCGGCGATTCGCATACGTCTACGCACGGTGCATTTGCGGCGCTCGCGTTTGGCATTGGCACGTCGGAAGTCGAGCATGTAATGGCGACGCAGTGTCTGGTCGCCAGAAAATCAAAATCGCTGCTGATTCGTGTCGAGGGAAAAGTCGGACGCGGTGTGACGGCCAAGGACATTGTGCTGGCCATCATCGGCAAAATCGGCACGGCTGGCGGAACCGGTCATGCGATCGAATTTGCCGGTTCGGCCATTCGCGCGCTCTCAATGGAAGGCCGCATGACGGTTTGCAACCTGGCCATAGAAGCAGGTGCCCGCGCGGGCATGGTTGCCGCAGACGAAAAAACGATTGAGTATCTGAAGGGCCGTCCGTTTTCACCCAAGGGCGAAATGTTTGCGCGCGCGGCCACCCATTGGAAGACATTGCATTCTGATGCAGGCGCAACATTTGATCGGGTAGTTGACCTCGATGCAGCATCCATCACACCGCAAGTGACGTGGGGAACATCCCCTGAAATGGTCACGAGCATCGATGGGACTGTGCCGCAGCCGACGAAGGAAAGCGACCCGGTGAAACGCGAGGCGATGGAGCGCGCGCTTTTGTACATGGGGCTGAATCCGGGAACACCGATGGCCGAAATACCGATCGACAAAGTATTTATCGGTAGCTGTACCAATTCGCGAATCGAAGATTTGCGCGCAGCGGCAGGTGTGGTGCGTGGAAGGCATATCGCCGCCAACGTGAAGCTCGCAATGGTAGTCGCTGGGTCCGGGCTAGTGAAGCGCCAGGCAGAGGCGGAAGGGCTGGACAAAGTTTTTGTGGCCGCTGGGTTTGAATGGCGGGAGCCAGGCTGTTCGATGTGCCTCGGGATGAACGATGATCGCTTATCGCCAGGCGAGCGCTGCGCATCGACTTCCAATCGTAATTTTGAAGGCCGCCAGGGTGCCGGTGGACGTACCCATCTAGTCAGTCCGGAAATGGCCGCTGCCGCTGCGATCGCCGGCCGGTTTGCAGACGTTCGTCAGATCTTGTAAAGGAGAACTGTTATGAAGAAAATATTTGCATTGATCGCGTTGTTTGTATTGCTTGCCGGTTGCAACACGATTGAAGGTGTCGGTAAAGACATCAAGAAGGGCGGCGAAGTCATTGAAAAAGCCGCCGACAAGGCGAAGAACTAAGGCGGATGCGTGGAACCATTTCGTCAACATACTGGACTGGTTGTACCGCTCGACCGCGCCAATGTCGATACCGATGCGATCATTCCGAAGCAGTTTCTGAAATCGATCAAGCGCACGGGCTTTGGCGCGAACGCGTTCGACGAGTGGCGCTACATGGACCATGGCGAGCCTGGCATGGACAACAGCAAGCGCTCATTGAATCCCAATTTCGTCCTGAATCAATCGCGTTATCAGGGCGCCACCATTTTGCTCACGCGCAAAAATTTTGGCTGCGGTTCCTCGCGTGAGCACGCGCCGTGGGCTCTGCAGCAGTTTGGTTTCAAGGTAATCATCGCGCCTTCGTACGCGGATATTTTTTTCAATAACTGCTATAAAAATGGACTGCTGCCCATCGTATTGAGCGAGGTGGAAGTGGATCATTTATTCAATATTGTTGCCGCAACCAACGGCTTGAAGCTGAGCGTTGATCTCGAACTACAAATTGTGGATGTTCCGAACGCGGAAACCTACAAGTTTCAAGTCGAAGATTCCCGCAAGCAGTCCTTGCTCAACGGCTGGGATGAAATCGGCCGGACCTTGCGGCATAACGAAAAAATAAAAGCGTACGAAGCAGCGCGTGCTGTGCGTGAACCCTGGATTTTCAATTCATGAAAATCGCGATCATGGCCGGAGATGGAATCGGGCCTGAAATTATGGCTGAAGCCCTCAAGGTGCTCGATGTGTTGCGTCGCGACGGCTTGAAAATTGAAACAGAATCGGCACTGATCGGCGGTGCTGCATTCGACGCGCATGGTCACCCGTTACCTACGGCGACTTTGAAGCTTGCGCAAGATGCCGATGCGGTATTGTTTGGTTCGGTCGGCGGGCCAAAGTACGATACGTTGCCGCGCGAGCATCGACCGGAAAAAGCGATTCTCGGCCTGCGCAAAGAGTGCGATTTTTTTGCGAACCTGCGCCCGGCAATTGTATTTCCTGAGCTGGCCGATGCATCTTCGCTTAGACCTGAAATCGTCGCGGGGCTGGACCTGATGATCATCCGTGAACTGACCGGCGATATTTATTTCGGTGAGCCGCGCAGCATCTCGGGTGAAAAAGGTAACCGCGTCGGTATCAACACGATGCACTACACCGAGGCGCAAATCCGTCGCATCCTGCATGTCGGTTTTCAAACCGCGCGCCAGCGAAACAAGCGGCTATGCTCGATCGACAAGATGAACGTTCTGGAAGCAATGCAGCTGTGGCGAGATATTGCGATCGAAATTGCACCTGAGTATCCTGATGTTGAGCTCACCCACATGCTAGTCGACAACGCCGCCATGCAGTTGGTAAGGAATCCGAAACAGTTCGATGTGATGGTGGCTGGAAATATGTTTGGCGATATTCTTTCGGACGAGGCCTCAATGTTGACGGGATCGATCGGCATGCTTCCATCAGCATCTTTGGATGCAAACGCCAAGGGCTTGTATGAGCCGATTCACGGCTCTGCACCGGATATCGCAGGCAGGGGCTTGGCAAATCCGTTGGCGCAGATTCTGTCTTTGGCGATGATGATGCGCTACACATTTAATCTCGCCGATGTCGCAATGCGCATAGAAGTCGCGGTGCGCAAAGCGCTGGCCTCAGGCATGCGAACGGGCGATATTGCAAAACGAGGCGAGGTCATGTGCAGTACCAGCGAGATGGGCGCTGCGGTTGTAACTGGTATGTAAATTCAGTATTGGCGGGCTTCCCAGACCATTTGTCTCCTGAAAACCGCACCAGTGCTTGCGTTTTAAGTATTATTAGATTGAAAGAACGAGTTAAGGAATCATGGCAATGTTGAAAGTAGGAATGGTTGGTTGGCGCGGCATGGTGGGTTCGGTGCTCATGGATCGCATGCGCGTCGAGGAAGATTTCGCATTGATTGAGCCGGTTTTTTTTACCACCTCTAACGTTGGCGGACAGGCACCCGCAGAGGCGCAAGGTGCACCATTGCTGGATGCGAAGGACATTTCACATCTGAAACAGATGGATGTGATCATCACTTGTCAGGGCGGCGATTACACCACCGGGATCTACGCGCCACTGCGCGCGGCTGGCTGGAAAGGTTACTGGATAGACGCGGCAAAAACGCTGCGCATGAAAGATGACGCGGTCATTATCCTCGACCCCGTCAATATGCCGGTGATTCAAGATGCGCTGGTGAAAGGCGTGAAGGATTACATTGGTGGCAATTGCACTGTGAGTTGCATGCTGATGGGACTCGCTGGGCTTTTCAAGGCAGATTTGATCGAGTGGATGACCTGCATGACTTATCAGGCGGCATCCGGTGGCGGTGCCACGCACATGCGCGAATTGCTCACGCAGTTTGGAACCTTGAACGCCGACGTGAAAGCGTTGCTCGATGATCCGCATTCGGCGATTCTCGAAATCGACCGTAAAGTCCTTGCGAGGCAACACGCGTTGTCCACAGACGAAACCCGGCATTTTGGCGTGCCTCTTGCTGGAAACCTGATTCCGTGGATAGACAAGGATATGGGCGACGGCATGTCGCTGGAAGAATGGAAGGGAATGGTAGAGACCAACAAGATTCTTGGTCGAGGCGAAGGGTTTGGAACACGGGCGACGCCAATCGACAGCTTGTGCATTCGCGTCGGCGCGATGCGCTGCCATAGCCAGGCTCTCACGATCAAGTTGAAACGCGACGTGCCCCTCACTGACATCGAATCAATTATTGCCAATGACAATCCGTGGGTGCGCGTCATTCCGAACAAACGCGAAATCAGCATGCGCGAACTCACGCCCGCTGCTGTGACCGGTCAGATGCACATTCCGGTTGGACGCCTGCGAAAGCTGGCGATGGGACCGGAATATCTTTCTGCATTTACGGTCGGCGATCAATTGCTATGGGGTGCCGCCGAACCATTGCGGCGCATGATTCGTATCATTTTGGAAAAATAGCTTATTTATCAATTGGTTATTTGTTTTTCGTCGATAAACAGCTGGGAAAACCCAATCGCGGGTTGAAAAATCGCTCCGTTTCGCTTCTAATGCTAGAAAGCGAATAAAGTTGCAACAATAACTCGTTGATGTTATTTTAATTTGTCCTCGAAAAATCGAAGGGTTGGGGTCTACGCATGAGTCGTCCACCGAAAACAAAATTAGCAGTGGCATTGGGGGGAGCATTCTTTGCATTTTCCGCGTTAGCGTCTCACGCGGCTGGCTTAGGCAAGCTCTCCGTTAATTCCGCACTGGGCCAACCATTATTGGCAGAGATTGAGCTTGTCGCGCTACAGCCCGGTGAATTCGATTCGATTTCTGGTCGTGTTGCAAGCCCTGAATCCTATGGCGACGCCCGCATTGAGTATTCGCCCCTGCTACGTCAATTGCGTTTCGCCACAGAGCGCCGCGCCAACGGTACGCCCGTACTCAAGATTTCGAGCAGTTCCCCGATCAACGAACCCTTTCTCGACGTACTCGTCGAGATGAACTGGCCGGCGGGCCGTTTGTTGCGCGAGTATCCGATTCTGCTGGATCCACCAGGTTTTAATGAGGCACGGGTTTCAGCGCCGGTTGCAACGGTTTCCACAGTCAAACCTGTCGCCCCGGTACAAGCAGCATCGCCGAGTGCCGTTGTTGCATCGGCACCGATCACTGGTTCGCCGTCGGCAAAGTCTGAGGCTGCTGGCGACACCTATGGTCCAGTCAAGCGTGGTGACACGTTGAGCAAGATTGCGAAAGAAATGAAGTCGGACACAGTGTCTCTTGAACAGATGTTGGTAGCGCTTTATCGCGAAAACAAAAACGCGTTTGTCGATAACAACATGAATCGACTGAGAAGCGGCCAGATTTTACGGGTGCCTTCGGCAAGTGATGTTGCGAACATATCTGCGAGCGAAGCGCGCAGCGAAATCAAAGTGCAGGTCGCCAACTGGAATGCCTACCGCGAACAAGTCGCGGGCTCGGTGGCCAGTACGCCCGCCAAGGTAGCAGCCAATGAGGCAACCGGGAAAATAACCGTCGCCAAACCGGATGTACCCGCACCAGCGGCCGCGTCGAAAGACCAACTCAAAATTGCCAAAACCGATGGCGTCCCCGGCAAAGTTGGTAGCGCCGGTGCTGTCGGTGGTGCCCGCGATCAGGCGAATGCGCTTAAGGAAGAAAAGATCGCCAAAGAAAATGCATTGAAAGAGGCGAGTTCACGTGTGACTGATCTGGAAAAACAGATCACGACGATGAAGAAGCTCGCGGAGGTGAAAGGCCTTGGCGCACCAGCTGACGCAAAGCTTGCTGCCAAAGCCGACGACAAGAGCGCACCAAAGGTGGATGCCAAGGCTGCCCCTGCGGGCGCGCCAGTTGTTCCTCCAGTTGATACAAAGGTGGCTCAGGTGACACCCGCTGTCGTTGCACCAACCGACGTCGCAAAGGTTGATGCAAAGCCTGCGGACGCAAAGACAGAGCCACCAAAAACTAATGTAGTGGCTGCTGCGAACCCTGCGGACGCGAAACTCGTTCCACCTAAAAAAGTCGCCCCTCCGCCTCCGCCCGCCCCAAGTTTTCTGGAAGACAATGCGCTGGCACTCGGTGGCGGTGCAGCAGCCTTGGTTGGAATGGGCGGATTGTTTGCGTTCATGTCGCGTCGCAAGAAGAAAGGCCAGGTTGGCAGTACCAGCATGAGCAAAACTTCATCGATCATGCCGAGCGACTTGAAGCCGAATACCGTTACCGGCAACAAGGGTGGTGGTTTGGTTGATACGGGCAATAGTTCTTTCCTCACCGATTTTGACAAGACTGGCCCGGGCAGTATCGACACAGACGAAGTTGATCCGCTCGCAGAGGCTGATGTCTATATTGCTTACGGCAGAGATGCGCAGGCTGAAGAAATCCTGAAAGAAGCACTAGGCCGAGATAAGAGCCGCCATGAAATCACCTTGAAATTGTTGGAGATTTACCATAATCGCAAGAGCGCACCCGCATTTGAAACTGTCGCCCGCGAATTCAAGGAAAGTGTCGGCGAAAATAGCCCGCACTGGGCCAAGGCAGCTGCAATGGGGGCGTCCATTGACCCGCAAAACCCGCTCTATAGTGGTAGCGGTGCGGCATATGCAACGACTGGAGCATTTGTTGCTGGAGGCGCTGCTGCTGCTGTTGCGAGCGTTGAGCACGCGCCACCACCAGACATCGACTTTGATCTGGGTTTTTCGGACATGACTAGCGCACCTTCATCGGCGATAGATATCTCCGCACCGGACAGTTCCCACGCGGCCCCGGCCGGCGGTGTCGATTTTGATCTGGATCTGAATTCATCTGCTGGTCCGGCTTCTCATGCGGACATTGGCTTGAAGCCGGCGGAGGCGAACGCTGGGCTTGATTTTGATTTGGCGCTGGATGTGCCGCCGCCGCCGGCAGTTGCAGCTGCACCGGTGGTCGAAAAGCCGTCTTTTGATTTTGACCTTTCTGCATTGTCACTCGATGAGCCTGCGCATCTTGCTACGCAGAAGATGTCTGCAGTGACGACCGAACAATTTGCTAAGACCGTATCGACGACGCCAAAGGCGCCAATACCGAGCGATTTCAGTCTGGACCTTGATGCGCCGCCAGTTCCATCGGGTGGCGGCCTGGGCGGGGACAGCAGCGCGGTTGCGACCAAGCTGGAACTCGCCAAGGCTTATGTGGAAATTGGCGATAGCGATGGAGCCAAGGATATTCTTAATGAAGTGGTTCGCGAAGGATCGGCTGCGCAACAGGCTGAAGCCAAGAAACTGATCGCCGGACTCTGACGTTTTCGATGTTTTGGAATTAGGGCGCGGGGACGCGCCCTTTGTTTTTGGTGGATACAAATGCGCGTGGCTCTCGGCCTAGAATATCGCGGCACCAGGTATTGTGGTTGGCAGACTCAGCCAGCAGGTTGCGCGGTACAGGATCATCTTGAGCGTGCCCTGGAAAAATTTCTCGGCGCATCAGTTGCGACGGTTTGTGCCGGTCGTACTGATACCGGTGTGCATGCGCTGGCGCAAGTTGTGCACATCGACACGGAAATGGAACGGGATGATGTGTCCTGGATTCGTGGAACCAATACCAGTCTTCCATCAGACATTCGGGTGGTGTGGGCAAAACAGGTGCCAGAAGACTTTCACGCGCGTTTTTCGGCCACCTCGCGCACATATCATTACGCGCTACTGAACGACCCGGTTGAAAGTGCGACCCTTACCGGCATGGTGGGTTGGTTCCATACACTGCTCGACATTGGCAGGATGCGGGAGGCAGCGGAGTTACTGCTGGGTGAGCACGATTTTTCAGCATACCGTGCGTCTGAATGTCAGGCAAAAACACCTGTTAAAACCATGTATGAGGCGAGCATCGAGCGAATTGGGCACTTCGATAAAACGCATCAGATGCTGATTCTCCAGTTTCGTGGCAACGCATTTTTGCATCACATGGTACGCAATATTGTCGGCGAATTGGTATATGTCGGTGCAGGTCGGCGAAGCCTGCCGGAATTTCGCACAATCTTCGAGGGTCGCGATCGCACACGCGCCGCGCCAACATTTGTGGCTGATGGACTCTATCTTTGCGATATCGCGTACGATGCACGCTTTGGTCTGCCGCCGGTTCGCAACCGGCATCCGTTTGGGCACTAGCAATGTTTCGCACTCGAATCAAGATATGTGGGGTAACACGTGTTGAAGATGCACTTTGTGCAGCGCAGGCGGGGGCTGACGCAATTGGTTTGGTTTTTTATGGGGCCAGTCCACGTGTAGTGACGCTCGATCAGGCAGTGGCGATTTCAAATGTATTGCCACTTTTCATGTCGACTGTCGCGTTGTTTGTGAATGCGTCGCCAAGCGAGGTGGATCACGTGATTGGCCGCTTGAGGCCATCATTACTCCAGTTTCACGGTGATGAAGACGCATCGTATTGCGTGCAATTTGGCGTTCCGTTTCTGAAGGCAATCCGCGTCGGCAGCGGGATGACTGCCATCGATTTGTTAGAATATGCAGAGAAATTCCATGAGGCTCGCGCGTTGCTGCTGGATACCTTGTCGCCGAACGTGTACGGTGGTAGCGGCGAATCGTTCGATTGGAAAATCATTCCGGATACGTTGCGTAGGCACATTGTGCTTTCCGGTGGGTTGCAGCCTGACAATGTGGCAGATGCAATTCGAATGATCGGGCCATGGGCGGTTGATGTGTCGAGCGGTGTTGAGATACAAAAAGGCCCCAAAGGTATCAAAGATCACGCCAAAATCAAGAAATTTATTGAGGAAGTACGCAATGCAGATGCAGGTTGAAAAATATGACTTGCCAGATGCCAGAGGGCATTTCGGCCCTTATGGCGGCGTGTTCGTTGCAGAGACGTTGCAAGCGGCACTGCTGCAGCTCAATATCGAATACGCAAAAGCCAAAGCAGATCCGGCATTTGTTGCCGAGATTCAATATGAATTGAAGCACTACGTTGGTCGCCCTAGTCCTATCTATCACGCCAAACGTCTTTCCGAAGAGCTTGGTGGCGCACAGATTTTCTTGAAGCGTGAAGACCTGAATCACACCGGCGCGCATAAAGTGAACAATACCGTCGGCCAGGCGCTGCTTGCAAGACGAATGGGGAAGCGCCGCGTGATTGCCGAAACTGGCGCAGGTCAGCACGGAGTTGCTACCGCAACTGTTGCGGCGCGTTACGGCATGGAATGCGTAGTCTATATGGGTAGCGAGGATGTCAGGCGCCAGGCGCAAAACGTCTATCGCATGAATTTGCTCGGTGCGAAGGTTGTTCCTGTTGATAGTGGTTCCAAAACGCTAAAAGATGCGCTGAACGAGGCGATGCGTGACTGGGTTACGAACGTAGAAAGCACTTTTTACATCATTGGTACCGTAGCGGGACCACATCCTTATCCCATGATGGTTCGCGATTTCAATTCCGTCGTTGGCAAAGAATGTCTCACGCAAATGCCGGAGATTACAGGACGCCAGCCCGATGTGGTACTGGCCTGTGTAGGTGGTGGTTCAAATGCGATGGGAATTTTTTATGATTACATCCCACAAACTGGTGTGCGCCTGATTGGTGTTGAGGCAGGTGGTGACGGTATTGCCACAGGCAGGCACGCCGCTTCGCTTACAGCAGGATCACCGGGGATATTGCATGGTAACCGCACCTATTTGATTCAGGACGCGAATGGCCAGATTAGCGATACGCATTCGGTATCGGCGGGCCTCGACTATCCAGGTGTGGGTCCTGAACACGCGTGGCTGAAGGACAGCAAACGCGCCGAGTATGTTGCCATCAATGATGATGAAGCACTGGCGGCCTTCCATCGCCTCTGTCGCACCGAAGGCATTATTCCTGCTCTAGAATCAAGCCATGCTGTGGCGCATGCCATGAAGATGGCACCTTCCATGACAAAGGAAAACGTTTTGCTGGTAAATCTTTCCGGGCGCGGTGACAAGGACATGGCGACGGTCGCAGAACGTAGTCACGCTGCAACGGGCTACCCGCAATAATGTCCCGCGCCGCGTCACGAATCGCCAACACATTCGAGCGGCTTGCGAGAGAGAAGCGAAAAGCTCTCGTTCCGTTTGTTACGGCGGGTGATCCCGCGCCAAACATAACTGTGCAGCTAATGCACGCTATGGTCGATGCGGGCGTGGATATCATAGAACTCGGTGTACCTTTTTCAGATCCGATGGCCGATGGCCCGGTGATTCAGCGCTCTTCTGAACGCGCGCTTAAATTTGGCGTAGGACTGAACGACGTACTGGCTTATGTAAGCGAGTTTCGCAAAACAAATCAGTTAACCCCGGTTGTATTGATGGGTTATGCGAATCCCATTGAACGGATGGGGATGCAGGTCTTTGCTGAACGTGCAGGCGCGGCCGGCGTGGATGGCGTGCTGGTCGTGGATTACCCGCCTGAGGAAAGCCATGAACTGCTTGCCACCATGGATGCAGCTGGCATCGACGTGATTTACCTGTTGTCGCCTACGTCATCACCTGAGCGCATCAAACTGGTGTCGGTGGCCGCGCGGGGATACATTTACTATGTTTCACTCAAGGGTGTATCGGGCGCTGCCAATATCGATACGAGCGACGTTGAATCAATGATCGCAAAAATTAGATTGCAGACCAAATTACCGATCGGCGTCGGCTTCGGCATTCGCGACGGCGCAACCGCGAAGCACATCGCCAGATTCGCCGATGCGGTGGTCATCGGTTCGCGACTGATTCAGGAAATGGAAGCCGCAACTCCAGACACAGCGGTTGAAAAAGTACGTGCGCTATTGAAGAACATTCGCGAGACGATGGATTCATGAGCTGGTTCAGAAAATTACTTCCGCCCAAGATTAAGACCAACAGTACCGCGCCGAAGAAAGCGGTACCAGAAGGCTTATGGAGCAAGTGCCCGTCGTGCCAGGCGACTCTATATTTCACAGACCTGGAAAACAATCAACACGTTTGTCCAAAATGCAATTTCCACGACCGCGTTTCGGCTCGTTCCCGGCTCGATATGTTCTTCGATCCCGAGGGTCGAGCTGAGATTGGTAGCGAAGTAGTGCCCATCGATAGCCTCAAATTCAGGGATAGCAAGAAGTACATTGATCGATTGGAAGAGGCCGAGAAAGCAACCGGCGAAACCGATGCGTTAGTGGTGATGCAGGGCACTGTACTCAGCGTACCGCTGATTGCGGCGGCGTTCGAATTTAATTTCATGGGCGGATCGATGGGGTCAGTCGTCGGCGAGCGTTTCGCACGCGCTGTGGAGGCCTGTGCCGACGAAAAAATGCCCTTTGTATGTTTCACCGCATCCGGGGGGGCGCGCATGCAGGAAGGCTTGCTCTCGCTCATGCAGATGGCCAAAACGACCTCTTGTCTGCAGCAACTTTCCAAGGCACGCTTGCCTTTCATATCTGTATTGACCGATCCGACCATGGGTGGGGTCTCCGCGAGCTTTGCCATGTTGGGTGATGTTGTGATCGGTGAGCCCGGCGCACTGATCGGCTTTGCCGGTCCGCGCGTGATTGAGCAGACCGTGCGCGAAACGTTGCCGGAGGGTTTTCAGCGCGCTGAATTTCTGCTCGAAAAAGGTGCCATTGACATGATCGTCGATCGTCGGCAGATGCGGGCCAAAGTGGCGCAATTGGTAACGCTGTTGCAGAAAGAACCAGCGCCTGTTCTGACACCTGCTTGATGCGAAAATCGGCATGGGCATCACGCGCGGCAACCTGCGCTACTTCGTGCAATTCGTAAAAGGATCCTAGTCAGACTTGCATGCCGCATGCACTTCTGAATTACCTTCAGTATCCCCGTCAACGCCGATCTATGTACGCTCTGCAAAGAATAGTGATGTGATTTCCACTGCGCGTTCGATATCACGTCGCGAAATATCAAGATGTGTGACCCAGCGTTGTTTGCCATATGCACCAGACACAAGCACGCCATGCGATTTGAGATAGGCACCAAAGTCAGCAAACAGCGGTGCCGGGACGTCTGCCCACAAAATATTGGTCTGCGGCGCGTCGATTTTCAATTGTCCGCGCGAGGCTTCCACCAGGCCGCGCGCCAGCAATGCGGCATTGGCGTGATCGTCTGCTAGCCGGTCAATGTTATGGTCGAGCGCGTATATTCCGGCTGCAGCAATCACGCCTGCCTGGCGCATGCCTCCGCCGAGCATTTTTCGCATGCGTCGCGCTTTCGCGATCAGTGGTGCGCTGCCTAGTAGAAGTGACCCGACCGGCGCACCGAGGCCTTTGGACAAGCACACCGATACCGTATCAAAGGAACGGCAGATTTCTTTCGCTGCGTTGATCGGCGAGCTGGGCGATGTCAACGAAGCAGTGTAGACAGCAGCGTTGAACAATCGCGCGCCATCCAGATGCGTGAAAAGACCGCGCGAATTGGCAAGCACTTTCACCCTTACGGCGTAATCAGCGGGCAGAACTCTGCCGCCCCAGGTGTTCTCGAGTGCGACGAGGCGCGTGATCGCATAGTGAGCGTCATCGGGTTTAATGGCAGCCTCGATTGCGGCAAGATCCATTGTGCCGTCAGTGCGTTGGTCAAGTGGCTGAGGTTGAATCGAACCCAATACAGCCATGCCGCCTGCTTCCCAACGATAGGTATGTGCCATCTGACCAACAATTACTTCATGGCCTCGCTCGCAATGCGCAAGCAGCCCGAGCAGATTGGTTTGTGTGCCACTGATGCCGTACAGCGCAGATTCGAATCCGAGCATTGCCGCCGCTTTTTCTTCCAGCGCGTTGACTGTCGGGTCTTCGCCGTAAACGTCGTCACCAACCGGTGCGTTCGACATGGCTTCACGCATTGCGACCGTTGGACGGGTAACGGTATCGCTACGAAAATCCATGCCGTGGCCTCCCGTTGATTCGAGTATCAAAGTTTTTCTTGCAAGATGCTGGTAGTCGTCTCATTGCTCTATGAAATTTTTGGGAAAATACGACAACTGCTGATCGAGTCAATATGCGGCAGACGCTTAGGCCCCACAAAAAATTTCGCGCGTCAGGCCAATCATTTTGAGGATGCGATCGTCTTTGATACGATAAAGAACCTTTGTGGCATCCTTGCGCGATTGGATCATGCCGCAAGCTCTGAGTATGGCGAGATGCTGCGAAATATTGCTCTGTGTAGAACCGACCGCATCGGTGATCTCCTGCACCATCATTTCCCCTGATGACAAGAGGCACAGTATCTTGATACGCAGTGGATGCGACATCGCCTGCATCGCCACCGCAGCTTGCTCGATATTCTCGGCTTTGCCGATCAGCGCGAAAATATCCATCGGCATAACTTCAACCGATAACACTTTTTCCGCAGATTTTGTTTTGCTTGCCATACCTGAATTTACGAATGTGTTTGCATCAAGAGCCAAACGCGTTTAACCCTGTTTGCGCACGCCCGAGGATGAGCGCATGCACATCGTGTGTACCCTCGTAAGTATTCACTGCTTCCAGATTCATCATGTGGCGGATAACGTGATACTCATCTGCGATGCCATTGCCGCCGTGCATGTCGCGCGCCACGCGGGCGATGTCAAGCGCTTTACCACAGCCATTGCGTTTGATGAGCGAAATCATTTCGGGTGTGGCACGGCCTTCGTCGAGCAGGCGTCCCACGCGTAACGAGCCTTGCAGCCCAAGCGAGATTTCGGTCTGCATGTCGGCAAGTTTTTTCTGCACCAGTTGTGTGGCCGCCAGTGGCTTTCCGAACATGATGCGGTCCAGCGTGTATTGGCGTGCTGCGTGCCAGCAAAATTCGGCTGCGCCCATCGCTCCCCAGGAAATGCCATAGCGCGCCTTGTTCAGACAGCCGAACGGGCCTCTCAGACCCCTCACATTCGGTAGCAGGTTTTCTTCAGGCACGAACACGTCGTCCATCACGATCTCGCCAGTGACTGATGCACGCAAGGAAAATTTACCTTCGATCTTCGGTGCCGACAAACCCTTCATGCCTTTTTCGAGTACGAAGCCGCGAATGGTTTCACTGTCCGACATGTCCTTCGCCCAGACGACGAATACGTCCGCAATCGGTGCATTGGTAATCCACATCTTGGCACCGTGCAATTGGTAACCGCCTGATACTTTTTTTGCACGTGTGTCCATCGATGAAGGATCTGATCCTGCATTGGGCTCCGTGAGTCCGAAGCAGCCGACCAGTTCGCCGGTGGCCAATTTTGGCAGCCATTTTTCACGTTGTGCTTCGTTGCCGTAAGCATGAATTGGGTGCATCACGAGGGAGGATTGCACGCTCATGGCCGAACGATAACCAGAATCGACGCGTTCGACTTCACGCGCGATCAATCCGTAGGCGACGTGATTGACACCGGCACAGCCATAGCCCTCGATGGTCGAGCCGAGAAATCCTAGCGCGCCCATCTCGTTCATGATTTCGCGGTCGAACGTTTCATGGCGGTGGGCGAGCAGCACGCGCGGCAGCAATTTTTCCTGGCAGTAGTCATGCGCCGTATCGCGAATCATGCGTTCTTCATCGGAAAGTTGATCATCGAGAAGAAAAGCATCGTCCCATTTGAATTGCGCTTTGAGATCGTTCG
>JANYFH010000123.1 GCA_025362705.1 Betaproteobacteria bacterium | reverse complement strand
TTCTGCCCAGAGAAAGATCGTCGGAACGGTAGAGGCTGATTGCGCACGCGGCAATCAACACGAAATACAAAAACGTCAGCACGGCCGAATGGCGCCGTGCCGTGTACCAGACAAACTTTTCGCGCGCCTCCGCCGACACCGCCAGCCCAAGTGGGGCCACAGGCATCTCGGTAGCCGGAGACGCGTTGCGATTCACACTTTGTCCGTGGCGATTATTTCACCGGCGTCAGCTTGCCCGACTCCAGACCCGCATCGCGAATCGGTTTGTAATACGTATTGTCCTTGGCAACAAAGCCGGTGTAGTTATTGGGCAGCAGGTTCGCCTGTGTCTTGAGTTCGTTGCCCATGTCTTCCAGCGCCTTGGTGAGTTTTGCGGTAAATGCCTTGTCTTTGGCCAGATCCTTGGATACCGCAAACGCATCGTTCGGCAGCGGCGATGAGGTCCAGACAATCTTGCTGTCAGAGGCCTTGATGAGTCCATCGTTGATCATGGTGTCGCGGTTGCGGTTGTAGTCGGCACCGGCATCGAGTTCACCGCGCGTTACCTGCGTTTCAATGGCCTGATGTTTGGTGTAGATCACTTTCGAAAAATACTTGTCCGGATCGAGGCCGCGCTTCTGGAATTCATGAAATGGAATCAGATAGCCGGAAGTCGAACCCTTGTCGCCGAAGGCGAAGGTTTTGCCCTTCATGTCTTCGATGCTGTTGATGCCGCTCTTGGGGCTGGTAACCATGATGGCGAAATATTCCGGCTTGCCCTGGTAAAGAATCGTCGCCACCACTTCCGCGCCAGCCTGATGATTGGCCAGCACATAACCCCAGGGACCCATCAGCGCCATATCGGTTTCGCCGGAAGCGAGCGATTTTGCCAAGCCCTCCCAGGTATCCACCGTACGCAGGCGCACCGGCTGACCGAGTTTCTTGGCCAGGTAGTCGGCCATCGGCTTGTAAGTTGCGTCATTCTTTTCCTTGTCGGGCTGGAAAAGGCCGACGCCGAGTTCCAGTGTTTTCTGCGCGAACGCGCCCGTAGTGGCAACAGCCAGCGATATTGCTGCGATGAGATAAGCGAATCGTTTCATGGGATTTCCATCAGAGAAGGTTGGTGATGTGGGATGCTACGTAGCTGGCTAACGCGCGGATGCGCCTAGCTAACCAATACTCTATCAGTCATCGGTACTGGCAATAACTTACACGGCGCACTGACGTAACCCGCCCTGAGCCGTTACTCCTCGAACAACCCCTTTTGCCTGGCAACCTTGGCCTCGTTTTTCGCCTTCTTGAAATTCTGCTCGCCATAGGAGAGATCGGGCCAGCGCGGGCGCTCGGTGCCGTCGAGCAAACCGGCAATCGTGAGGATTTGAATTCTCGGGAACGCGCCGTGATGCGGCGATTCGTAATGTCCCGCGCTGGCGGCTTCGGTCATCATGGGCTTGGTCGGCGGCGTCAGTGTGACGAAAAGGCCGATGGCCGCTTTCTCGCGTTCCACGGTGCCTTTCAGATCGCGAATCATTGACGCGCCGACATGTTCGCCGCCTTTCACGCTCACCAGCACCTTCTCGGTTTTGGATTTGGCGACTTCGATAAAGCCCATGCCGTCGATACCCTGATCCGCACCTTTCTTGCCGCCGCGATACGGTTGCACGTTCACCAGCGAACACGCCCACAACTGGAACTGATGCTTGTCGCGCTCGGCCAGATCGCGTGCGCCGGCGAAATCCTGCGGCACACCTTCGATGCTGAACGCGCCCTTCTTGGCGAGTGCGGGATAGCGGTGTTTCAAACGCTTCTCAATGAGTGAGACCGCCAGATGCGTGATGTCGATGCCGATCCAGTTGCGCTTCAGAAGTTCCGCCGCGTCGAGCGCGGTGCCACAGCCGCAGAAGGGGTCGAGGACTACGTCGCCTTCGTTGCTGGAGGCGGCGATGATACGCTCGAGAAGAACAACCGGTTTTTGGGTGGGGTAGCCGAGGCGTTCGTCCGCTTGAGAATTGATTGGAAAAATGTCATCCCAAACATCGCCAAGTGAAACGCCTGGCATTTCGTCAAGGTAGCG
>JANYFH010000116.1 GCA_025362705.1 Betaproteobacteria bacterium | reverse complement strand
AAGAAAGGCCGTGTCCTGACGGGCCTCACCGCCGCCAAGGTGGCTGAACTGATTGAAGATGGCACCATCTCGGGCGGCATGCTGCCGAAAGTTGATTGCGCGCTGGACGCCGTAAAAAACGGCGTGAAAACCGCGCACATCATTGACGGGCGGGTGCCGCATGCATTGCTGCTGGAGGTACTAACCAGCGAAGGCGTGGGTACGCTGATACGTGGGGCGAGTGCGAATCGCGGGCAAGTATAAAACGTCAAAAGTCCTGGGTTAGCGCGGCTTTCAGGCCATTTGTGGTCCGCGATGCGTTCCGGTATTCGATGCTCACAAATATGTAGTCCGGATTTCGCTCAGCGTACTCCGGGCTACATTGGCTTCGTCAATCCCACCGCTTCGCAAACCCCAGCCACCCGGTCAACCATCGCGCGAACCCATACGCGATCCATGTGCTCGCACGACCCAGCCACTTGCGGTTTTGCCAACGCATCGGATCCAGCTCTACCGCGTTCAGGCGAATTTCTTGCATCACTGATGCATGCAACGTTGCAGCAAAGGTTTCGTCTATCACCACCACATTGGCTTCACGATTGAGAAACAGACTGAAGGGATCGAGATTGCTTGATCCTACTGTGGACCATGCGTCATCGACCACTGCAATCTTGCCGTGCAGCATGCTCCGGTGATACTCAAAAATATTGATGCCAGCGCCCAGCAGTTGTGTGTAAAGCGCACGAGTGGCTTGCTGTAACAACAAGTGGTCAGCGCGCCCCTGCAATAGCAGAATTACCTTCACGCCACGCTGCCTTGCCATCATCAATGCGCGGCGAAAATGTCGGCCCGGCAAGAAATACGGACTAGTGATGAGGATTTCGCGGCGCGCTGATGCGATGGCCTGCAGATAAGCCTTTTCAATATCGCGCCGATGACGAAAATTATCTCGAACCGCGAACAATATTTTAGTGTTTCCCGCTTTTGTTTCATGCACCAACGCCGCGGGAACATGCTTGGGGAAATCCGGCAGCGCAATGCCGAACCGGCGGCGTCCGAACTTCCACCAGGAAACCGTTCGCCAGAGCCGGACCATTTCCAGATAAATATCGGCAAGTACCGGCCCTTCAACTTGCACCGCATAGTCGTAGCGCGGAAATTCGGACAGGCAATCCGTCATATCATCGATCAGATTGATGCCGCCGACAAAACCGACTTTGCCATCGACCAGCGCGATCTTGCGATGCACACGCCGCAAACGACTTTTCCTGATGTTGAAGAATTGCCGTTCGGGCCTAAATACCAGCACCTCAATGCCGATGCGCTGCAATGCCACAAAAAACGCTTCTGGCGTCGCGTGTGAACCGACACCATCGATCAACACCTGTACTTTCACGCCACGCTGTGCGGCACGCTTTAGTGCGTCTGCGACGCCGATGCCTGCGACATCGTCACGAAAAATATAGGTTTCCAGCCGGACTTCCGATGTCGCGGCATCGATGGCCTTCACAAGCGCCGGGAAAAAATCCGCGCCGTTCTTCAGTAGCGTGATGCGGTTACCGCCAACGATACGCGGTTTACGTGAGAGGCTCACTCGCTTGGCCGCAGTGTCACCGTCAAACCAACATGATCTGACATCTTCCGCCAGTTCACGCCATCCACTTTGCCATGCAACCGGCCGGATTGTTCAACATCAAGGCCGCGCACGTAGATTCGATCCAATGCCAGCAAAGGCAGCATCGCCGGAAAGGTGCGGGCAGGCTTGCCGCTGACACCTTCAAATACTTCGCTTAACCCAAGCGCTTCGCGCAGGCGTTTGCTGGTCCCGCTATAACCGGCGCGCCAGTCGTTGAAGTCACCTGCCACCAGTAACGGGCCGTCGTGCGACGCCTCATCGAGAAATTCAATCAAGCGTTCGATCTGCATTTTGCGACTCTTCGCAAACAAACCGAGATGAATGCATACGCAAGTCAGGGGTGTCTTCCATCCTGGAATGTCGATACGCGCCATCAAATGGCCGCGCGATTCGTAACGGTGATGCGAGACATCGCGATTGATCCAGTTGATGACAGGGAACGCCGAAAGAATCGCATTGCCGTGGTCTCCATGCTTGTGTGTGGCATTCAAGCCGTAGACCAGGTCGGTATAGCGTCCCTCGGCGATATGCTCGTGCTGCGCGAGTTCCGGCCAATCATCGAATTTGTTTTCGTGTTTGGTGTGTACGCCCTGCACTTCCTGCAAAAATACAATATCCGCATTCAGCGATTGCACTTTCTCACGCACGTCGTGAATGACCAAGCGGCGATTAAGCGGACTCAAACCCTTGTGGATATTGTAGGTGGCAAAGGTGATGCGTTCAGTCATGGATTCACCAGACGGCGGGGCAATGCAAGTATCGCCTCGCGATTGGAATAGGAGAAACATAGCGGCGCCGCTTTTTCATAAGGCAACCACACATGCTGCAAGTGTTCGCGTGCATGCAGTGTGACATTCACGCGGTCGGGCAACAGTAGGCCAAACACTTGTTCGGTATTGTGCGTGGTACCGGGCGCGTAGCGGTGCAACCAGATTGCATAAATCTCATAGACATTTTTGTGCTGCCAATCCGTCAGTACATAGCGCGTGGCATCGATGCCGGTTTCCTCCATCACTTCGCGCGCCGCGGTTTCAATCAGCGTTTCGCCGGCATCCTGACTGCCGGTGACTGATTGCCAGTAACCGGCGTGATCGGCGCGCTCAATTAATAATACCTCCAGCTTTGCGGTGTAGATGACGACTAGTGTAGAGCGCGGAATCTTGTAGGGTTTATCAGCGGGCATGGTGTGATTGTAAAGCGGATTGCAGATGCGCCATCACCGACTGCCGGCGCGGGTACGCAGCGCATTCTGCTAAAATTTCATTCAGTTTTGAAAGTATGCTTTGTCATCCCGGCCTCTCCCCGTTTCTTCCCCCGCCACAACATTGTCGCGCGCCAAATATCTTCACGGCGCAGCCTGGGGTCTGTTCGCCATTTCAATATGGGTCGGCTGGATACTGCTCACGCGCTATGGCGCGACGACCACGCTGTCGCCGTACGATATCACCGCACTGCGATTTGGCACGGCCGGAATATTGTTAGCACCAGTGGTTTATAACCGGGGCCTTGGATTGGGCAGTGTCGGTTTGAAAAGGTGGCTGGTTATTGTCATCGGCGCCGGCCTGCCGTATGTGCTGATCTCCTCAAACGGATTGCTGTATGCGCCTGCTGCTCATGCGGGCGCCCTGATTCCCGGCACAATGCCGCTGTGGGCGGCATTGCTGGCGATGTTTTTTCTGAAGGAAAAGATTACTGGTGTCCGCAAACTGGGGCTGATGCTCATTCCAGTTGGCATCCTCATTTTCATCGGCGCAGGGCTCACCGATTTCACCAACGGCAATTGGCGCGGGCACCTGTTTTTTATTGCAGCCGCGATGTGCTGGGCGAGCTTCACGGTGGCAATGCGCTCGGCAGGGCAGGCTGGATTCACGCCACTGCACGCAGCAGCAACCGTGTCGGTTGTCTCCGCCGTAATTTATCTACCCGTGTATGTGCTGTTTCTGCCGCACCGGATCATGGATGCACCCGTCGGAGCCATTGTCA
Source organism: Betaproteobacteria bacterium (assembly GCA_025362705.1). Lineage (GTDB taxonomy): Bacteria > Pseudomonadota > Gammaproteobacteria > Burkholderiales > Usitatibacteraceae > UKL13-2. Next base: position 50 of record JANYFH010000116.1, on the reverse strand, counting down.
CGCAGACAATTTACCAGGGCATTTTTGTGAGCATCATTTCGCTGTTCGCC
>JANYFH010000106.1 GCA_025362705.1 Betaproteobacteria bacterium | reverse complement strand
CCGGTGTCGCCTTCGTTCATGATCGCCTTGCCGGCCTCGAAGCGCATGGTGGTCGCACGTTCCAGCTTTTGCTCCAAACTCGCCAATGCGGCGCCGTCAAATACCGCCGCTTCACGGATACTGTTTTTGCCCGGCGCAATTTTGCGCATCGCCAAACGTGCGGCGACGAATCTCAGGCGGTCAAACATCACGCTCATGAGCATCAGCGCAAATTCCGGCGTTCGCGAAAGCGCAGCCTGTAATTCTTCGGTATCGAGCGAGAACGCCGTGCAATCGGTTTTGACAGTTGCCGTAGCGCTGCGCGTGCTGCCTGCCGGCGTTTCACTGACCACCGCCATCTCGCCAAAAATTTCACCGGCCTTGATCGTGTCGATCGCTTTGCCCCCAGCGGAAAGCGCCACTTCGCCAGCAGTGATGAGATACATGCGGTGAACCACGCGCTTGCCGAACAAACCTTGCTTGCCGGATTTGTCGTTTTCGACGAACAGCGTTTCACCTGCTGCAAAGTGTTCTTTTTTTCCGGAAATCTGAAAAAAACGTGTCGCCACTTCCGCATCGTAAAACTTGCTTACCGTCGGCTTGAATGGGGCGAATACGCTGCCATCCGGCCCGAGAGCAGCATAAGGTTTGGTGAAGTCGAAATCGTCTTGCATGCTGGCGATGGTAAGTTGGTTGGCTGTATTTTTAAATGAAAAAAATCACACTCATGTGAACAAAGAATTCATATAGCGCATGCGATCCGCGACGCAGCGCATCATCGCCATGCCGACTGCGGGATCGGACTTCACCAGCCCGATCAATGTATCGCGGTTGATCGACAGCAGCGCGCAATCGGTGCGGGCAATCGCGCTCGCGGTGCGAGGCGATTGATCGACCAGCGCCATTTCGCCGAATACGCCGCCGGGGACGAGTTTTTCGACGATCTTGTTGTTGATCGCGATGGTGACGCGGCCTTCAAGCACGATGTACATGGTGGTGCCGGGATTGCCCTCCTTCATGATCTGGCGGCCCTCGTAGAAACGTACGACGGTGGCGCGTTCAAGCTTGCCTTCGAGCACTTTCAATGTCGCAGCGTCGAATACCGGCTCGCTGCGGCTGCTGATCTTGGCTTTGGCTACATCGCGCGTGGCAAGCCTGGCAGCCAGAAATCGCAGGCGCTCAAACATCACACTCATTAGCATCAAGGCGAATTCCGGGGTCTTGTTGAGCCCGGCTTCGGTTTCCACGCCATCGAGAGAAAAGCCCACGCAATCGGTCTTCGCAGTCGCCGTGGCGCTGCGGGTGCTGGGGGTGGCAATACCGGGAATTTCACTGATGACAGCCATCTCGCCGAACACTTCACCGGCGCGAACTATATCGACCATCTTGCCTTTGGCCGTCAGTTCAACCGCGCCTTCGATCAAAAGATACATGCGGTGAATAACAGGTTTGTCGAAGAGCTCGGCATTGATCGGTTTGGAGAAGAGGCCCTTCTTGCTGGATTTCTCGTTTTCAACGAACAGTGTCGTCCCCGCAGCAATTTTTTCGCGCCGCCCGCTGGATTCAAAAAAAGCCCGCGCGACCGTTGGGTCGTAGTACGAACTGAAGCCAGGCTTGAACGGCGCAGGCGGCACCAGTGTCGGATCGGGCTGATTGTCAGAGTTCATGTTGGCAGACTATTTTTGACGTGATCGGAAAATCGGGACAACTGGAACAGACGCAATATTGTACGGGGCGCGGGGCCTTGTGCGGAAATCAATAATATGCATCCGTCAGAAAGCTGATTTACACGGAATCAGGGCAAAATAGTGCCCAACATGAAGCCCATCAAGCACATCGCGCGCGACGGACATGAATTTGCCGGTTATCGATTCGACCCTGTCAATTCGCCAAAGGCCAGCATCGTCATTGCGCCAGCGATGGCGGTGCCGCAATCTTTCTATGTGCCCTTCGCACGGTACCTCGCTGCCGAAGGTTATGCCGTTTGGACGTTCGACTATCGGGGCACCGGCGAATCGCTGAAGGGCAGCATGCGCGGAGCGAAAGCTGATCTTACTGACTGGTTTTTGCACGACTACGATGCAGTCGTCAACATCGCCGCAGATGCTCACGCCGACACGCCAGTATTTGCTGTTGGCCACAGTTTCGGCGGGCAAAGCGCACCGCTGCTGCCATCGCGTGCGCGCCTCGCGGGGCTCATCAATGTGTCCGTTGGCAGCGGCTCGGGACGCCACATTACGCGGCAGTTGCGTCGCACCGCACCACTCATGTGGCACGTGATGGCTCCGCTGTTGTGCCCGCTGTTTGGTTATTTCCCCGGTGCCCGCATCGGCGTGATTGGCGATATTCCTGCGGGTGCGATGTTCCAGTGGCGGCGCTGGTGTCTCACGCCGGATTACATTCTCAGCGGCGAGCCGGGTGCGCGCGAAGCCTATGCCAGCGCAGAATTTCCGGTGCTCGCGCTGACATCGTCGGATGACGAAATGCTGCTTGAAGCTGGC
>JANYFH010000092.1 GCA_025362705.1 Betaproteobacteria bacterium | reverse complement strand
GGTTTGTCCGGATTTTGTGCTGTTGATCCTGCTTTACTGGGCGCTGCACCAGCCACGCTCGGTTGGGCAAGGGCTTGGTTTTTTGCTTGGCCTGCTGATGGATGTGGCAGACAGCGCACTGCTGGGCCAGCACGCACTGATGTATGTCGTTGCCATATTTCTGGGCCAGCTGTTGCGAGTGCGGGTACTGCAATTGAGCCTGCCAGCGCAGGCCCTGCATATCGCTGCCATCCTGTTGCTGACCCAACTCATCGGTGTGTCGCTCAATTTATCGCTGGGCCGCGAATTGCCCGGCGCATGGATGATCGTCGCACCGATCATAAGCGCTATCCTGTGGCCGGTGATCAGTCTGGTTCTCGTCTTGCCCCGGTTTCGCCGAAGCAACCGACAGATCATCAGCTAGTATGATCGGCACCGCAATCAAAAACCGCGAAGCGGAACTAAGCACTTTTCGCAATCGCGTGCTGGTGGCAGGTTTGTTGATCCTGATCGCATTCGGTGTGCTCGCTGGCAGACTATTTTATTTGCAGGTGATGAAGCGTGATTACTTTCACACGCTTGCCGAGGCCAATCGCATATCAGTGGTGCCGGTTGTGCCTAACCGCGGCATCATTACTGATCGAAATGGTGTGGTGCTGGCGGCGAATTATTCGGCGTATACATTGCGCGTAACGCCGTCGAAAGTAAAAAACCTGGAGGCCGCTTTCGATGCATTGGCGGGCATCGTCGATATCCAGCCACGCGACCGGCGGCGGTTCAAGCGTCTGCTGGAAGACAGCAAGAATTTCGAATCGCTGCCCTTGCGTAACCGTTTGAGCGACGAAGAAATCGCGCGCTTTGCAGTCAATCGTTTTCGTTTTCCTGGATTTGAAATCAGTGCGGGGCTGTTTCGCAATTACCCGTTCGGTGAAGTGGCCTCACACGCCATCGGCCATATCGGTCGCATCAATGACGCCGACCTGAAACGCATTGAAAGCAACAACCTGACGGTCAATTACAAAGGCACCGACCACATCGGCAAACTCGGCATCGAAGGCAGCTACGAAGCCGAGCTGCACGGCACCACCGGCTCCGAACAGGTTGAGATTGACTCCGGCGGGCGCGCCATCCGTTCGCTGGCCAAGTCCGAATCCATCGCGGGTAACAATCTCGCCCTCACGCTCGATATCCGCTTGCAGAAAATTGCCGAGGAGGCGTTTGGTGATTTTCGTGGCGGTCTGGCTGCTATCGATCCGAACACCGGCGAAGTGCTGGCGCTGGTATCCAAACCGGGCTTCGACCCCAATCTGTTCGTCGATGGCATCGATCCGCAGAACTGGGATTTGCTCAATAATTCACCGGATAAACCACTGCTGAACCGCGTTTTGCAGGGTGCCTATCCGCCAGGCTCGACCCTCAAGCCTTTCCTTGCCTTGGCGGCACTGGAATCCGGCAAGCGCACGCCATCGCAAAGTATCCGCGACCCGGGTTACTTCGCGTTGCCTGGTGTCTTGCATCGCTGGAGTGATGACCGGCCGGGTGGCCATGGCATTGTCGATATGCACACATCAATTGTCCTGTCCTGCGACACCTATTACTACCAGCTTGCCTCTGAAACCGACATCGACAAGACGGCCGAATTTCTTTCGCTGCTCGGCTTTGGATCAAAGACCGGCATTGATATCGGCAACGAAATGGAAGGCTTTTTGCCGTCGCGCAAGTGGAAAGAGAAGCGCCACGCGCGCGGTCTGGCCGACACGCCCAAATGGGTTCTGGGCGATAGTATTTCAGCCGGTATCGGACAAGGCTATAACGCGTTTACGCCGTTACAACTGGCGCATGCAATCGCGACTATTGCAAACGAGGGCGTCGCGTTTCGCCCGCATCTGGTTCGCAATGTAATCAATGCGCGCAATGGCGAAGTGCGTGCTCTTGCAACCGAGGCTGCCAAACAACCGACGCTCAAGGCCGAAAATCTGGCCGTCATCAAGCGGGCGATGGTTGGTGTGACCAGCGAGCCAAGTGGCACTGGCTTTCAGGCCTTTTCCAAAGCGGGATACATCAGTGGCGGCAAGACCGGCACCACGCAGCTGTTCAGTTTGAAGGGTGAAAAATACGTTGCAGGCAAGGTTACGAAAAATCTGCGTGACCATTCGTGGTATATCGCCTATGCGCCCGCCGACAAGCCGACCATTGCGCTCGCGGTTCTCGCTGAAAACGCCGGCTTCGGCTCGGCGACCGCAGCACCGATTGCACGTGCCGTGATCGATTATTACTTGCTGGGCAAAACGCCAGACCCGAAGAAACCAAAAGTGCCGACAGATGAGCCCAAGAACGCTGATTGATCGCACCTTCGACGTTTTCGCGCGGCGCCTGGACGGCCCGCTGATGGTCACGTTGGTGGTGCTCGCGGCATTATCGCTGGCAGTCGTATTTTCGGCGAGCGGCCAGTCTATGGATCGTGCGCTGGGTCAAGCGCGTAATTTTGCCGTTGCGCTGGTGGTGTTGTGGGTCGTGGCAAACATACCGCCGCAGCAGTTGATGCGACTCGCCATCCCGATCTACATTGCCGGACTGCTGCTGCTGATCAGCGTAGCGCTATTCGGCGACATTCGTAACGGCGCCAGGCGCTGGCTGAGTCTTGGTTTCGCGACGGTGCAACCATCAGAAATCATGAAGATAGGCGTGCCGCTACTGCTGGCGTGGTACTTTCATCGCAAGGAAGAGGGGCTCAACATCAAGGACTATGCGATTGCCGCCTTGATTCTGATGCTGCCGACAGCGCTGATCATGCGCCAACCCGATCTTGGTACTTCAGTATTGATTTTTTCGTCGGGATTTTTTGTCATCTTTCTTGCTGGACTCTCGTGGAAGCTAATCATCACGGCAGGCATTGCGGGAGTGGCTGCGTTGCCGTTTGCGTGGAGCATGATGCACGACTACCAGCGCAATCGCGTCCTCACGTTACTCGACCCAAGCACCGACCCGCTAGGCGCGGGTTACCACATCATCCAATCGACGATTGCCATCGGTTCTGGCGGCGTCTTTGGAAAAGGCTGGCTCAATGGCAGTCAGTCACAACTCGATTTCATTCCCGAGCGCTCCACCGATTTCATTCTCGCGGTATTCGGCGAGGAATTCGGTTTGGTCGGCCTGTTGCTGCTGGTGACGCTGTACATGATCATCATCGGGCGCGGTCTCATGATCGCCATGAATGCGCCGACTTCATTCTCGCGTTTGCTGGCGGGGGCAATTACGATGACGTTTTTTACTTATGCGTTCGTCAACATCGGCATGGTCACCGGAATTTTGCCGGTGGTGGGCGTGCCATTGCCGCTGGTGAGCTATGGGGGGACGGCGATTTTGTCGATGTTCATGGGCTTTGGGATATTGATGAGCATTTCTACGCACAAGCGTTTGGTGTCGACTTGATGGGGATTTACTTAGCGTATTTTGATGTAGAGCGCCATTTGGCGGGGGTTTTGGAGTGTTTTTGGTCCGGGAGGCCCGACAGTACTAGGGTTTGTCTTAGCCGTCATTCCCGTGGAGACGGGAATCCAAGTTTAGTCGTGGCTCCCATTTTCATGTTGCTTGCGCTAATGCTCGCATTGGCTGGCTGCGGTACGACGCCGAAAAAAATCGATCCCGCCAAGTCAACACCTGCAGCAACTTCCAAACCGGGTGCCTACTATCTGGACGACGGCCCCGGTGAAAATCCGCCGCCCAGTCTTGAGTCTATCCCCGATGCCGTGCCGAGAATCGAACCATTGCATCGTGGCGCAAACCGCACTTACACGGTGTTCGGCAAAACCTATGTGCCAAACGTATCCAGCGAGCCGTTCCGCCAGCAGGGTGTGGCGTCCTGGTATGGCCGCAAATTCCATGGACAGAAAACATCCATGGGTGAAACCTACGACATGTATGCGATGACGGCCGC
>JANYFH010000336.1 GCA_025362705.1 Betaproteobacteria bacterium | reverse complement strand
CGGATCTGTGTGTACGCATCCTGCAATCGGCATCTTTGAAAACCTGAACAACATGTCACGCCAACCACAACAAGCAGCAGAGCCGACCGCACACTTCACCCGCAACCGGGTGGTGGTGATCGCGGCATCGCTGCTGGCAATGCTGGTCGCTGCGGTGCTTGTCTGGTTTCTGATGGGGAGGATGGCAACAAATTCGAGCACCGCTCCCATGTTACCGATCCGGGCGGTGACCTTTGTGGGCGACATGAAACGTGTCGATGCCACGGAACTACAGCGCGTGGCTGGTGGCATCCGCGGCAGCATGCTGCGTACCGATTTGAACGAAGTGAAAGTGGCAATCAAACAAGTGCACTGGGTGCGCAATGCTGAGGTTCGCCGCCGTTTTCCTGCGACGCTGGAAGTTAGCGTGGAAGAGCATCAGCCATTCGCAAGATGGCAGATTGCCGATGCCGAGCAGGACAGCCTGGTGAACACGTTTGGCGAAGTATTTGAAGCCGATCTCGATGAGGCATTGCCGATATTCAGCGGACCGCAGGGGACGTCCAGGGAAGTGCTGGCCAGCTACACGACATTCAAGTCCCAGCTTGCCGCGATTGGCAGGGTGCCTTTGGCCATCGCGCTTTCGGCGCGGCGCGCATGGCAGGTCAGGCTCGATAACAGCACGTCGCTCGAGCTCGGTCGCAATGAGGCCAATGATCGGCTGAATCGCTTTGTGAAGGCATATGCCGTGGTGCCTGCACTGCAACTGGCCAATGCACATATCGATTTGCGCTACCAATCCGGAATGGCCCTGAAGGTTGCCAATGCCAACGCCCCCGCAGCCGCGAAGCAGGTTACGCGCAAGTCCACCAAAAAAGCCACCACAAAATCATGAAGAAACGAGCCCATGAATAAGCCTCGCGAAACCAAAAATCTGCTGGTCGCTCTCGATATAGGCACGTCGAAAATCGTCGCGATTGTGGCCGAGGTCACTACCGATGGCGCGCTGGAAATTCTCGGCCTGGGACAGCATCCATCCAAAGGCCTGAAAAAAGGCGTGGTCGTCAACATCGAGGCGACCGTCACCGGCATTCAACGTGCACTCGAAGAAGCCGAGTTGATGGCCGACGTAAAAATTCGCGATGTGCTCACAGGTATCGCCGGTTCGCACATCAAGAGCTTCAATTCGCACGGCATGGTCGCGATCAAGGACAAGGAAGTTTCGCAATTCGATGTGGATCGTGTCGTCGAAACGGCGCGCGCCGTGAACATCCCGATGGACCAGCAAATACTGCACATCCTCACGCAGGAATTCATCATCGACGGCCAGGAAGATGTGCGCGAACCAGTAGGCATGAGCGGCGTGCGTCTGGAAGTCAAAGTGCATATCGTCACTGGTGCGGTGTCGGCAGCGCAGAACATCATGAAGTGTGTCAGGCGTTGCGGACTGGAAGTGCGCGACCTCGTGTTGCAGCCACTGGCCTCAGCCATTGCGGTGCTATCACAGGACGAAAAAGATTTGGGTGTGTGCCTGGTCGATATCGGTGGTGGCACGACTGACATCGCGGTTTTCACCGGCGGCGCGATTCGCCACACCGCTGTCATTCCGATTGCTGGTGACCAGATCACCAACGATATCGCCATGGCGCTGCGCACGCCGACCAAGGACGCCGAGGACATCAAGATGGCACACGGCTGCGCGTTGCGACAGCTCGCCAGCGTGAACGACGTGATTGAAGTGCCGGGTGTGGGGGATCGCGAACCACGGCAGATGTCGCGGCAGACCTTGGCTGAAGTCATCGAGCCGCGCGTCGAAGAACTTTATTCCCTGATCCAGCGCGAATTGCGCGCCAGCGGATTCGAGGAATTGTTGTCCAGCGGAATCGTGCTGACCGGCGGCAGCGCCTCGATGCAAGGCATGGTCGAGCTCGGTGAAGAAGTTTTCCACATGCCAGTGCGGCTTGGCGTGCCGACTTATTCAGGCGGTCTTGCCGAGGTGGTGCGCAATCCGCGTTTCTCGACCGGCGTGGGATTACTGGTGTCGGGACTGGAGCAGAAAAAGCGTGATGAGCATGTGCGGCTGCACACGGCGAATTTCAAAGGTGTGTTCGAAAAAATGGCGAGTTGGTTTAAAGGGAATTTTTGATTTTTTTTAGTTGTTTCACAGCAGAGGAGAGTAAACATGATTGAGGTAATCGATACAGAGCAACC
>JANYFH010000038.1 GCA_025362705.1 Betaproteobacteria bacterium | reverse complement strand
AATCTTGCAAATTCTGCTAGTTCGCCATAGGACAATTTGACAAAACATCAATATAGGCGGGGCTTTCAGAGCATAAATGACTGGAAATGCCCGCCAGTAATAGAGTTTAAAGATCGGTATCAAATGCTCAATTTCGCCCTCCAAACACCAAAAACCGTGTCCGCAGAGACCGAATTTAGTCGCTACTGTACAATAGCAAGGTTATCCCGTTCGAATTGCATCATACAAAGAAAGGCCTATTCCCGTGAAGAGCACTAAGCCAGCCAAGCCCGAACCAAAAGTGAAAGCGACGCGGAAGAGCACCGCCACTGCAAAAGTGAAAAAAATTGCCGCAGAAGTTGTGGTGGTAGAAGCAGTGAAGCACGCTCACGGCACCAGCCGCCCGGTGATGTCATTGCCACCGCCAACCGGCCAGCCACCCAAGCCCGCAGGCAAGAGTGCGCGCGTGCCTGATACCGCCGCACCGCGCTTTGCAACTTTGGTAAAACGCGACGTCGCCAAGCAGCCGTAACGTTTTTTGTTTCAGTTGCGGACTACCGAAAAGCCCTCTTGATTGAGGGCTTTTTGCATTTCAGCATTTTCGGAATGGACCTAATCAGAGGTTCCTTAGAGCTTGTCCGTACGCGCGATCCTTCACCAACCACCGATTCGCTCCCACACGCTCGTGATTTGCGGCGAGTTATTCACCACGTGATAGCGCGCATGCTGCGCGCCGGTCGCACACGCGTGGTTGGGAAGAATCCGCAGCTGCGAACCCACCGGCAGATTGAGCGCCTTTCCCGTGGCACCGTCGCGATGCGCGACGATGCCGTGCTCCTGATTGGCCGAGACCACGATGTAGTCGGTCAAGGCGTTGCCGTTCACATCGCACACCAGTCCAAATCCCTGGTCGACTGGTTGTGCCGCCGTGCCACGATCACGCGACATCGCCATCCAGCCCGCATCGACAATCGTCCAGCCGTGATCGCGCTGATGGCCGATCACGGTGGTGAGCACGGAAATCGCAATGTCGTCGACGCTACATACGCCGAGTCCCGCCATCACCAGATCGAAAAATACGAATACGCCTGCGCGTACTTCGGTTACACCGTTAAGGCTTTGCGCAAACAGCGCGGTTGGTGTGGAGCCGACGCTGACCACCGGTGCTGCGTGCCCTGCCTGCCGCAGGCGCTCGGCGGCAAGCACAGTGCGCGCGCGTTCCTGTTCGGCCATGGCGCGCAGTGCATCATCGCTGCGGCACTCGTAGGAACTCCCCGCATGCGTCATCACGCCGCCAACGACAACACCGCCATCCACCAGCGTTTGCGCCACGCCGAGCAAGTCAGGGCTCTCCGGTAATATGCCGGCGCGATGTCCGTCGCAGTCGATTTCAATCAGTGCGCGTATAGGCATCGGCAACGCAGCGGCGGCCTGCGCCAAAACGTGCGCAGCATCAAGGCTGTCGAGGATGAGCGTGAGCTTTACGTCGCGTTTCAGGAGTGCAGCGACATGGCCCATCTTGTTCGGGGTGATGCCAACAGCGTAAAGAATGTCGGTGAATCCGTGATCGGCAAAGTAATCCGCTTCGCGCAACGTGGATACCGTGATCGGACCCGGCGTACCACCGGACATGGCAAGGGCTATCTCGATACATTTGGCGGTTTTGACGTGCGGGCGAAAACCAACCTTTAATCGCATGAGCTGTTCGCGCATGCGCGCGATATTTTGTTTCATGCAGCCTTGCTCAAGCAGCAGTGCCGGAGTTTCCAATTGGTCAATAGCGCGACTGGTCATGGGATCTCGGCATTCGGGGTCCGTTGGGGGTGGCCATTACTCATCGGTCTTTGTTGGATTGATAGACAGCACACAGCAGATTCTCGCTAAAACGAATCGTTCAAGATCTGCCGATATTCTTCCGCAGTCGCTTCGCGCGGATTGGTCTTGTGACAGTGATCGACCAATGCGCCCTGAATAACAGTATCGAACATTTCTTTTTTCACGCCGACCTGTTCGAGACCCGGCGGCAGCGCGAGACGTGCGCACATTTTTGTCACCGCGTCGGCGATATCGGCATTTTCAGAGAGCCGCATCGCATGCTTAAGCCGCGCGATTTTGTTTTCCTTGATGACTGACGGGGCGGTTGCATTAAAGCGCAACACTGCTGGCATCACGATTGCGTTCAGGGTGCCGTGGTGCAGTCCGGTCTTGCCATCGATTTTCAGGCCGCCCAGTGGGTGCGAGAGTGAATGCACGGCACCGAGGCCTTTTTGAAACGCCATCGCGCCCTGCATCGAGGCCGACATCATGTTGAGCCGCGCATCAACGTTGCCAGCATCAAAGGTTGCCGTTTCAATGCTGGACCATGCGCGCTCCAGGCCGTCGAGTGCGATGCCATCGGCGGGCGGATTAAACGCAGCAGATAAAAATGTTTCGACGCAATGCGCGATGGCATCCATCCCGGTAGCGGCTGTCAGGTAAGGTGGCAAG
>JANYFH010000036.1 GCA_025362705.1 Betaproteobacteria bacterium | reverse complement strand
ATCAGCAATTCAGCGAGACGATTGGCGCCGTGCTTGGTGCGTGTGAACACCAGCACCTGATGCCAATTCTGCGTTTTGATCAAGTGACTCAGCAATTGACGTTTCTTGTCGCGATCCACCGGGTGGACTTTTTGCGTGATCGCTTCCACGGTCGAATTGCGGCGCGCGACTTCGATCAGTGCTGGATTGTTGAGAAGGCTGTCGGCCAGCGTTTTGATGTCGTTTGAAAACGTGGCAGAGAAAAGCAAATTCTGCCGACTCGCGGGCAACAGCTTCAGTACGCGTTTGATGTCGTGAATGAATCCCATGTCGAGCATGCGGTCGGCCTCATCGAGCACCAGAATTTCTACATGTGACAAATTGATTGCACGCTGTTGATGCAAATCGAGCAGGCGTCCCGGCGTTGCGACCACGATATCGACACCGCGGCGCAATTGCGAAATCTGCGGATTGATGCCAACGCCGCCGAAAATAACGGTCGAAGTCAGCTTCGTGTATTTGCCGTAGACGCGCACGCTTTCTTCAACTTGTGCCGCGAGCTCACGGGTGGGCGTGAGAATGAGCGCTCTGACGATTTTCATCGTCGAGGGTTTGCTGAGGGAACTCAGCGTGAGACGCTGCAGCAGAGGCAGCACGAAGCCTGCTGTTTTGCCGGTGCCGGTCTGCGCACCAGCAAGAAGATCGCCGCCATTCAATACGGCCGGGATCGCTTGCAACTGGATGGGTGTTGGCGTGGTGTAGCCGTGTTCGGTGACGGCACGCAGCAGGGGCTCGGCTAAGCCAAGACTGGAAAAACTCATGGAAAACTTTCGAAGAAAACTCGAACCTGTCGCCTCCGCTTATCAAGCGGGACGCCAGTCTAGGCGCGAAGGGAGTAGAACGGGGTCAGATTTGACGTTGGCCCGAGGACTGGAACGAGTGCCAACGATGCCATTTTAACAGTTGCGCCGTATCGAGGCGAGTGGCATTTGCACCTCAATGCGCAATGAAATATCCCGGCTAACCGCCTTCGCCTTCATTGCCCGATGAGCCCCCTGGATTGCCGCTACTTGGTACGATCACGCTTTGCGCACCAGCGCTTCTCGGGCCGCGTCGCGCACGTCGCCGATTTTTTGGATGTCTCTTTCGCTCAGGCCCGGGTACCGCACCTGGAGATACATTTCCCGCGCCGCGATTGCCATCAACTTCAGATTGCGCGTTGCCGGATGATTCATTCGTTGGCAACCCCTGGTATTCACCTGCGGTGACGGGTGGCACCGCTGGCCTGCGCCCGCGCTCACCACCACCCCGGCCACGACCACCCCGTCCGCGCAGACCACCACGGCCCTTGCGTTCATTGCCACCCCCGCGTCCGCCACGCGGTTCGGTCTGCGTATGTTCAACGTGCATGAATTGTGCAGCGTGCTCGCCATGCTCGGCCTGGGCTGGCGTTGCGACCACGATCACATTGCCGATGTCGTCGGCGGCGTCGATTGCATCCAGATCAACAACGGGACCAAGCTCGTTGCCACGTTCGGGCAAAGCGTGTGCGTCAGTAGCGTTACGTCCGCCGCGCAGTTCGCGGCGCGGCCGCTTTGGGCTCAAAGCAGATTGGCCGGGCGTGCCAAGCTCGTTTTTCATTCCGACCCAGCCGAGCACACCATTGACCTGACTGACATCCAATTCCATCAGCTTGCCTCGGGCCAGACGCGGCGGTAATTCAATCTTGCCGAATCGCGTGCGTATCAGGCGCGAAACGGTAAGACCCTGCGTCTCGAACATCTTGCGCACTTCGCGGTTGCGACCTTCCTTGATCGTCACGTGATACCACTGGTTCACGCCTTCACCGCCGCGTTTGTCGATAGTGTCGAAGCGCGCCGGTACGCTCGGCTCGTCGGACTCCTCATCCGGATCGATGTTCACGCCGGTGAGCAAATTCTGCGTCTGCTCATCGGTGAGCTCGCCCAGAATACGCACCGCGTATTCGCGCTCAACTTCATAGCGCGGGTGCATCAATCGATTTGCGAGCTCGCCGTTGGTCGTAAAAATAAGCAGCCCGGACGTGTTGATATCGAGGCGGCCGATGGCAACCCACTTGCCATTTTCAACGCGCGGGAGATTGTCAAACACGGTGATGCGGTTGCCCGGGTCGCTGGTAGTAACGATCTCGCCTTCTGGCTTGTGGTAGAGCAAAATGCGCGGCAGCTCTTCATCAAATCTGAGCTTTACCGGACGCTGATCGACCTGCACGTTGTCGCCCGGTGAGACCTGCGTACCGGTAGTTGCGACGATGCCGTTAACCATCACCCGACCAGACGAAATCATGATCTCCATGTCGCGACGCGAACCGTGGCCGGATTGCGCCAGAACCTTATGCAGGCGTTCGCGTTTTACATTCGCCTGGCTCGCGAGTGCTTCGGCGAACTGACCGGATTTAATGTCGTCGCCAACGCGCCGGAAATCGGTCACTTCGGAGGGCGAAGCGCTCATCGGTGGCGCGCGGAACGGGGTCTTCTTGCCGCCACGATTGTTGCGCGGCGGATTGCGCGGCTGACCGCGCGGCGCGCCGCCCGGCAAACCAGTCGCCCCCAAAGGCTGACCTTGTCCTTCCTGCCCACCGCGTCTACCGCGCTTTTGGTTCTTTCCCTGCCCCGTGCCCTGGCCTGCCGCCTGACCCGTGCCGGATCCGCGTCGCTGGCCCTGCGGGCGCGTCTGACCATCGCCACGCGCGCCCGGCCCAATACCGCCCTGCCCACCCAACGCACCCTGACCAACGCGGCCCGCTGCATTGCGACTTCTGCCCTGGCCTTTGCCTTGAGCTTGTCCCGGCGTTTGTGCCTTACCCTGGCCACCGCGCCTGCGCTTACCGCCTACGGTGTTGCCTATATTGTCGGCATCTGACCCTGCGCCGCGGCGTTTGCCACCAGCAGGTCCGCCACCAGCCTTGCCACGACGGGTGCGACCGCGATCATCGCCGCCGCGTTTCTCTTCTTTTTCTTCACCGATATATCGGCCATCGACGTAGCCACGTGCCGTGACGCCAACTACTATGCGCTTAACCATGACGGCGCTCCCCGGCGTTGCGGTCATCGGTTTCGGATGCCTCAAGATTCACTGGTGCTGAAGAGGGTTGTCCGGCGCCGGATTCGACAATATTGTTCGACTCCATTCCGGGTAGCGTGGGAGTCGCATTGTCTGGCGAATTGAATGTACCGCCGGAAAGCACAGCCCCGGCATGTGTCATGTCGAGTGTGGCTTGTAACTCATGCAGTGGCGGCAATTCTTCGAGAGTACGTAAATTCAAGTCATCCAGGAAGTGTCTGGTCGTGGCAAATAATGCCGGTCGGCCGACCACTTCCTTGTGGCCGATTTCATCGATCCAGCCGCGATCCTGCAATGTTTTCAATATGTGAGGTGAGACTTGAACGCCTCGAATATCTTCAATATCAGCCCGTGTCACCGGCTGCCGGTAGGCAATGATGGCGAGAGTTTCAAGTACTGCGCGCGAATACTTCAGCGGTTTTTCGTTGGTTAGTTTGTCGAGGTACTTTTGATATTCAGGCTTGACGCGGAACCGGTAGCCGCTTGCCACCAGTGCCAGTTCGACACTACGACCAACCCATTCGTCGCGCAATTCATCGAGCAGATTGCGCAATATGTCGCCATTTAACGCGCCATCAAAAAGACGCTTCAGCTCACTGAGTGGCATCGGCTCAGACGCGGCCATCAGGGCCGCCTCCAGCGCGCGCTTCGCCTCTGCGATTTCGATTCCCGGCGTAGCCTCCACGAGGGAGTCGGTCAACGCGTCGACCGGGTTGATCGACTCGTTGTTCATATTTGTGTGTTCATTTGACATCGTTATTCGGCCTGCAATCACTCTTAGTTTGAAAGCTCAAGCACTGGTGGCTGGGCTTCCCGCAATTTCACGTAAATAGGTTCGAACGCAGCGCTCTGGCTGAGATCAATCAGCGCCTCACGCGCCAGTTCCAGTACCGCAAGAAAACTCACGACCACCACTGCCACGCCTTCTTCCGGTTGAAACAATTCATCAAACCTGACGAAGTCACCACTACCGAGGAACCGCAAAATGCGCGACATGTGTGCGCGCACCGAAAGCTCTTCGCGCGACACACTGTGCTTTCGCGTCGCCCTGGCGCGATTCAGAATTACCCGCCACGCTTCGGTCAAATCGGCCGCGAGTACTGTTGGCACTCTTGTGACGAGACTTTGCTCAATGAGGACATCGACAATCGCGAAATCGCGATCCTTTCGCGGTAGCTGATCAATCACTTGCGATGCCGCTTTTATCTGCTCGTATTCCATCAACCGGCGCACCAGCTCGGCACGCGGATCATCCGCCTCAGCCTCGTTCTCGCGCGGCGGGCGTGGCAGCAGCATGCGCGATTTGATTTCAATCAGCACTGCCGCCATCAACAAATACTCAGCCGCGAGATCAAACTGGTTTGCCCGCATTGCCTCTACATAAACCATGTACTGACGGGTAAGATCCGCCATCGGAATATTGAGAATATCGAGCGAATGTTTGCGGATGAGATACAACAGCAAATCCAGCGGGCCTTCAAATTCTTCGAGAATTACCGAGAGCGCATCGGGCGGGATGAACAGGTCGGCGGGCAAATCGGTGATGATCTCGCCTTTGATTCTGGCCACCGGCATCGACATATCCAGTGTCGTCTGCGTGTTATCAACGATAAGTTCGACGCTCATTGGATGGCTCTCACGAAAAACTTAAGCCCATGGCATCGCGCACATCGCGCATCGTTTCCTCGGCGACATCTCTTGCTTTTTCACAACCGTCGGCAAGGATGTTTTTCACCAGCATCGGGTCTTCTTCGAAAGGCGCAGCACGTTCGCGCATCGGCTTTAACTCTTTGACGATGCCGTCGATTACTGGCTGTTTGCATTCAAGGCAGCCAATACCAGCGCTCTTGCATCCTTCGACCACCCAGCGTCTCGTGGCATCATCCGAATACACTTGGTGCAGGCTCCACACCGGGCATTTTTCCGGGTCGCCGGGATCATTACGGCGAACACGCGCAGGGTCTGTGGGCATCTTGCGCACTTTTTCGGTGACGGTTTTTTCGTCGTCACGCATGTCGATGGTATTACCGTAGCTCTTGGACATCTTCTGGCCATCGAGCCCAATCAACTTCGATGTTGGTGTTAGCAGTGCCTGTGGCTCCGGCAAAATCACTTTGCCGCCGCCCTCGAGATAACCAAACAACCGTTCGCGATCACCCATCGATAAATTCTGTACATCGCCCAGCAAGTCATGTGCTTCCGCGAGCGCTGCGTCATCGCCATCCTGCTGAAAACGCGTGCGCAGCAAGTTATACAATTTTGCCTTTTTTGCGCCCAGTTTCTTGATCGCTGCTTCGGCTTTTTCCTCGAAGCCCTTTTCGCGACCAAATAAATGATTAAATCGTCGCGCAACTTCGCGCGTCATCTCAACGTGCGACACCTGATCCTCACCTACCGGCACGCGATTGGCGCGATATATCAGGATGTCGGCAGCCTGCATTAGTGGATAGCCAAGAAAGCCGTAGGTGGCGAGATCGTGACCGCGTTCTCCCAGTTTTTGCATCTGGTCTTTGTAGGTCGGTACCCGCTCAAGCCATGAGAGCGGCGTGAAAAACGAAAGCAGCAGTGTCAATTCGGCGTGGGCGGGCACTTTCGATTGTGCAAACAGCGTCGCCTGTGCGGGATCGATACCAGCGGCAATGTAGTCGATCACGAGTTCATACGTATACGCCTCAATGACCTCGGGCGTTTCGTAATGCGTGGTGAGTGCGTGCCAGTCTGCCACGAAAAAGAAGCACGGATACTCGTGCTGCAATTTCGCCCAGTTTTTCAGCGCGCCATGATAATGGCCCAGATGCAATCGACCCGTAGGCCGCATGCCGGAAAGAACTCTGTCAGGAAACATACGTGGGTTTCAAACCCTCTAAAAACTAAGTGTTACGCAATCGTGGAGCAGCTACTGCGCAAGATAAGGTGGATCAATCGATCGTTGGATCAGATCAGGCAGCGTTTTTTGGATTTCAGTGCCGCACTTGATCAATCGGCTGCAAGGGTTTCACCGGGAGGTGAACCGTATACGTCATACGACTACAGCGATCAAGACAACCCTATTATAGCGTATATCGAATTCATGCTGAATTCGAGCAGTGGTCCCATGAATTTGCCCACTATTCCGGTAACCAGCAGCGCCACCAAAATCAGCATGCCGTAGGGTTCGGTTCGCGAAAACGCGTAGGCCAGCTTGTTGGGCAACAATCCCATCAAAATACGCCCGCCGTCGAGAGGCAGCAGCGGGAACAGGTTGAATACCATCAACAGCGCGTTGACAAAAACACCCGCTTCGCCGACCAGCGCGAGGAAATACATCGGGCCGGCTCCGCCAAGTACGATTGCGATTTTCGCGATAATTGCCCATGCCACCATCATGGCAAGATTCGCGAGTGGTCCGGCAGCAGCAACCCAGATCATGTCGCGCTTTGGGTTGCGCAGGGCGCCAAAATTTACTGGTACGGGCTTGGCGGCACCGAACACAAACGGACTCACCAGCAGCGTCACAATCGGCACGAGAATCGTCCAGACCGGATCGATATGTTTGATCGGATTCAAGGTCATGCGGCCGAGCATGTAGGCAGTCGAATCGCCGAAGTAGCGCGCGGCATAGGCGTGTGAAGCTTCGTGTAGCGTGATGGCGAAAATCAGCGGAATCGCATACACGGTGATTTTTTGAAGGATGGAAGCGTCCATTGTTGGTCCTGAGTTGCGAAATGGGGGTTTGGGCGTCGAAACGAGCGCTAATCGGCAAAGCCAAAGCTGGCGACTTCGCCCCTGCCCTTGCGTACCAAGATGGGCTCCGATTCCGACAAATCAATCACCGTGGTCGGCTCAATGCCACAAGTCCCGCCATCGAGAATCAGATCCACCTCGTGCGCAATTCGTGTGCGAATGACTTCGGCATCGCTCAGCGGATCCTCGTCGCCGGGCAGCATCAAGGTGGAGGAAAGCAGCGGCTCATTCAATTCGGCGAGCAATGCCTGCGTAACGGGATGCTCCGGCACGCGCACGCCGACTGTGGCACGCTTGGGGTGCGCAAGCCGACGCGGCAGTTCACGCGTAGCTTCAAGGATGAATGTGTAAGAACCAGGCGTGTGCGCTTTCAGCAGTCGATACTGCGCGTTGTTCACTTTTGCAAATGTACCTATGTCGGACAAGTCACGGCAGACCAGCGTGAAGTGATGCCGCTCATCGACCTGGCGAATATACCGAATGCGCTCCATCGCGCTTTTGTCACCGATATGACAACCGAAGGCGTAGCAGGAGTCAGTCGGATAGGCGATCAAACCACCCTTGCGAACGATGTCGACTGCGCGCTTGATAAGTCGAATTTCCGGGTGCGTTGGGTGCAGCGTGAAAAACTGGCTCATTGCAACACAGACCAGACCGGCACCAAGTCCGTCGGTAACAGCGGCAAGGTACCCGGATCGAAACGGCTCTCGCCAGGCCCGTGGAAATCAGACCCGCGCGATGCCATGAAGCCAAACTCTCGTGCGAGGATCGCGTATTCACGGTACTGCTGCTTCTCGTGGCTACCGGTAATGACTTCGATTGCTTCGCCGCCGGCATCCCTGAATTCTGCGAGCAAGACGCGCATTTCCTGTTTCGAAAGTTTGTATCGTCCGGGATGCGCGAGCACCGCCACACCGCCGGCACCCGTGATCCATTGAATTGCCGCGTTGAGACTTGCCCACTGGTGGGCAACAAAACCGGGCTTACCGCTAGTAAGGAAGCGACCGAAAACGGCGCCGACATTACTGGCTACGCCGCGCGCCACCAATGCGCGTGCGAAGTGCGTCCGTCCGATCATGTCTTTATTGTCCGCCAGCGCCAACGCATCCTCGAACACGCCTTCAATTCCCATGTTAGCGAGGTTTGCGCCCATCTGTCGTGCACGATCCAATCGTCCATTGCGAATCGAGGCAATGCCCGAAACCAGGGCGGCATCATGTGGATTGATACCGAGCCCCACCACATGAATCGTGATCGGCGTAATATCCGCTGTTTCGGCGGACGGTGAGTGGCTGGGCCAAGACACCGACAATTCAACACCGCGTATGAAGCGAACCTGCAAATCGACCGCCGCCGCTTCGGCTTCAGCGAGACCGCCAGTGTTGTCATGATCCGTCAGGGCAACTGCGTCGCAGCCGTTTTTCTTGGCGAGTTCCACCAGTTCACGCGGCCGCAACAAGCCGTCGGAAAAGATGGAATGGTTATGACAATCAAAATTTTGCACAAAAACAATCAAACTATTAGGGGAATAGGCAATCATAGCAGGCTCGAATTGACAATCTCGGCTCGACTGACACTATTGAAGACCTGAAGCAAGATGGAAATAAAACCAATCCGTATGACCATTAACGCGGGGCTGGACGCCAAGGATGACGCGCTGATCTCGTTGAAGCAGCACTTTCGTGTTGCCGCAGACGCGATTCACACCGAATACCGCGAACGGTTTGGAAGTGTTACTGGTGCCGGTAACGACGCCATCGTGCTACTGGCTGTGGTCAGTGATTTTCTGGCGGTGATGTCGCGCCTGGACGATGAATATGGCACCGATCGCGCCTTGCCGATCGAAGATGCGCCCGACGCTGTCGACGAAGTTCTGCGCGCGCTTGCCGATCTGGAAAGCTGGTTGATTCGCTTTGGCCAGGCCGACCAACTCCCTCACCTGGAGGCGGTTGAAATCGGCATCGGCTACTGGGCCATGCGTCACGAACTGCCAATATTTACGGTTGAACCGATCGTCAATGCGCTTGCTGCAAAGTCAAATGCCGCAGACTCAAAGCAGGAAACAGCAGCCGTCTACGCCCTGATGCAAGGCTTCATCAGCCACTTCTCACCAACGCTCAAAGCCGACCTGGAACGCTCTAATCCACAACGGCCATGGCGACTGCTCAACCTCAACTTCGCGATCACTGCCATCAGAACTGGCGACGCAGACCTCATGCGATACGCTTTTGACACGCTCAATTCTCATCTCCCGGAGGAACGCGACGGTTTCTACGCGGAGGCAAACGCATTGGCCTGCCAGCCCGGCTTTCCGTTGGACACGCGCGGACTCATCGAAGCGGAATTCGCCCGTTGGACGCGAGTCCATTAATCATGAGAAAATAGCAAGTTATTGTTTTTGCGCTTCAATTCTTCCACGACCATCGCCACATTTGATGAAACTGCTTCTCGATTTTTTACCGGTCATCCTGTTTTTCGGGGCATACAAGCTCGCCGATATATACGTTGCGACCGGCGTTGCCATTGCGGCGACCGTTGCACAAATTGGCTGGGCGCTTTGGCACCGTCAAAAAATCAAACCCGTGCAATGGATTGCGTTGGTCTTCATTCTGATTTTTGGCAGCGCGACGATCCTGTTGCACGACGAGTTCTACATCAAAATCAAGTGGACATTGTTCTATGGCCTGATGGGCAGTATGATCCTCGGCGCCGTGGCGCTGCGCAAGAATCCAATCAAGAGTGTGCTGGGACAGGAAATTGAATTACCAGACCATGTGTGGCGAAAACTCTCGATGGCCTGGGGCATTTTTTTTCTGATGCTCGCCGGCTTGAACCAGTACTTCGCTGCCACTCTCTCGCTTGATGCCTGGGTCAAAGTCAAGGTGTTCGGTGGCTCTGCGCTGAGTTTTGTATTTGTGATTGCACAAGCCTTCTGGATGGCGAAATATTTGCCCGATGAAGCTGTGGTGCAGACACCCAAAGAATCCTGACGCAGGAAAACTTTCGATGCTATACGCGATCATTTGTGAAGAAATGCCCGGCGCGCTGGAGAAACGTCTTGCCAACCGGCCGGCGCACGTGGCGCGACTGAAAGAGTTGCAGGCTGATGGACGACTGGTGTTGGCCGGACCTCATCCGCTGATCGATAGCGAAGATCCAGGCCCCGCAGGCTTTTCGGGTTCACTGATCGTTGCCGAATTCGCCTCGCGCGAAGCGGCGATTGCATGGGCATCGGAAGATCCTTATTGCACGGCGGGCGTTTTTACATCGGTCAACGTCAAACCGTTCAAGCGCGTTTTCTAAAGACCAGACATGACTTCAATCCGCGACCAGATCACTGACAGACTTAGCGCCTTGGAGCCGTCGATAATCGATGTTACCGACGACTCCGCCGCACACGCCGGCCATGCCGGAGCGCGCGATCACGCCGAGCGGACCGGCGCGTTTGAGGGAACGCATTTTGAAGTCACCATCGTATCGAACGCGTTCATTGGCAAATCGCTGGTTGCGCGCCATCGCATGATTTACGACCTGCTGGGCGAATTGATGCGTACCCACATTCATGCCTTGAAAATTGATGCGCGTGCCGCATAACTACAGAGTCCGATAAAAATTTGCCATCTTGTTTTTTGTATCTTGTAATTTTGATTGTTCCACTTAACAAAGGAAGACTAATGCAACACAAACTGAAAACCATCGTTGTCGCCCTTACCGTAGCCATCGCCGCAGTATCAGCGCCAGTGGCATTCGCGCAGACCAAAGCCGAGAAGGCCGAAAAAACATCCACCAAGGCCGCGAAGGCAAGCGGCAACCTGAGCGTCAATGGTGTCGTCATCCCCAGCACCTATTTTGACGCCATGAACCGCGAGCGCGAGCAGTCTGGCCAGCCAGCATCCCCGGAATTCGCGAATGCAATGAAAGATGAGCTCATCAATCGCGAAGTATTGTCGCAGGCGGCAAAAAAGAAAGGCGTCGACAAATCGGCTACCGTGGCGGCGCAAATGGACATGGCGCGCCAAGCTGTGTTGATCCGCGCATTTTTTGATGACTACGTCAAAGCCAACCCGATCAGCGATGCACAGTTGAAAGCGGACTATGACAAATACGTCGTGCAATTGGGCGACAAAGAATACAAAGTACGCCACATTCTCGTCGACAAGGAAGATGACGCAAAGGCAATCATCGCATCGCTCAAGAAAGGCGAGACGTTTGAGAAGCTGGCCAAGGAAAAATCCAAAGACACCGGCTCCAAAGACAACGGTGGCGATCTCGATTGGGCACCGGCAGGCCGCTACGTTCCTGAATTCGGCAACGCCGTCAAAGCGCTGCCAAAAGGCCAACTCAGTGAGACACCGGTCAAATCACCGTTCGGTTACCACGTGATTCGCGTCGATGATTCACGCGCGATGAAGGTGCCGGGATTCGACGAAGTCAAGGACAAGTTTCGCCAACAGGCGCAGCAAGATCAGGTCGCCCGCTTGATCCAGGAATTGCGCGGCAAGGCCAAGATCGAAGAGAAATAAATACTTGCGTATCGCGCGCAAGTATGAAAATAAAAAAGGCAGCTTCGGCTGCCTTTTTTATTCGCCATGGACTGCGCCCAATGCGGAACACCAGATGCTAATCCAATCTTTGCCGCTTGCCTAGCATTGCGCAAGATTGGATGTTGCATTAACTTATCATCATGAATACACCCGTCCACGTGCAATTCGCCAAACCCGGCAACCTGTTCCGGCTGGAAGTCAGCGTATCGCCGCTACTGCCGCGCGAAGTGCCGCATGTCGTGGAAGCATTCACGACCAATTGGTGCAAGCCCGAAGAAGTCGAACGCGGTAAGGTAAAAGACGCAATCGCCATCACGCTAACGGCAGATCATGAAATTCGCGCTGGCGAAAAACCTGCTGACATCGCGCGCACACTTACCTACTCGATCTGGCAAAAATTGGATCGATACGTGAAGGTGACAGTAGAAGCGACCTATCTCGGCGCAACGCCGGATGGGCATTTCGAGTTTGG
>JANYFH010000035.1 GCA_025362705.1 Betaproteobacteria bacterium | reverse complement strand
TACCCCCTTTGGCGCGGGCGACCATCCCGGCGAACGCGGTGAGCGCCTGCTTGGGCAGAATATATTGCGGGAGGACGTTGAGGCGATCAGACACGAAATTTGCAGGTAATCCGGAAGGACGCCAGTTTAGCCTATGCACGCTGATATGTTCAGGCGCGTGCGCAAAATGAATGGCAAAATCCCAGCATTGGTGCGGTTTTCAGACCATTTTCACCCTGAAAACCTCATGGATGCTGGTGTTTTAGTGATTTTTGCTATGGAGAATGTGTGCGGCCCGCACCAGTCAAATTTCGCTCAAGAAAGTGAAAGCACTTCGCTGCGAAAAATCCAGCGTTTAGCGGATCTGGCCGCAACGAGGTTACGCCACTGGCGAAGGCTGGCGCTGAAACAGTTTTACCAATCCATAAATCGCCAACACCGGTATCGCTAGGAAAATGGCAATCGGTGTCATCGCCAACACCAGCGCGAGCACCGTAATGATCGCTGCAAAGATCAAGGCCACGACTGTTACCAATGCCGCTCCCGCACACACCGCAGCCACGATAATCGCTACCAGCAATAGAATCGGAATGGCAATCACCCAGCCAAATGCGGAATCGGAAAGGTCGTGATCGAAGAACATCAACGAGCCGTCCATGCCACCACTTTCATGCGTGATGGCGAGGCCCATCGCGAGGGCAGTGATGACAAGCACAACGGCCAGCGTGATGAGGAGTGGGCGTGAAACAAGCGGGCGTGAAATTTTGTTCATATTCGGCTCCCGGTAAGGCTTGATTGAAGATGGGCGCAGTTTGCGGCGCTCAATCGCCAGCGACAACGGGATTGGGACGAATTGCAGAATTGGGCGCATGAGGGGTCGCCCACGGCGGCGCGGGGCGAGGAATCACCCAACGCGCGCGAAAAAAAGCCGGGCGGAACCCGGCTTTTTTTCCGCCGAAATCGGCTAAGGTTGCTTGGCTGGCGCTTTTGGCGCGGCCTTTGCGGGTGTGGGTGTCTTAGGTGCCGCGGCAGGCGTTGTTTTCTCTGCTGGCGGACCTTCTCCAAGCATCATCGTTACGAAGCGATCCTGCAACGTCGCCTGGTTGCTGTATTTTTCCATTTCCTTGCCCATCGACGCATCAAGCGAAGCGATGCGCGCAGCCGGCCCCGGGTGGGTTTCGTAAAGAAGGCTGGCGCCTCCCTCGTCTTTTTGCATATCCTGAAGCAATTGCAGAACATTTGGCAATCCGTATGGATCGTAGCCAGCGCGTGCCGCGAGTACCATGCCCATGCGGTCTGCCTGCTCTTCTTCACCGCGATCCAGCGAAAGAAGAATCATCTTGCGCACCTCGCCAATGCCGAGCTTGAGAACCGTCTTACCGACTGCACCGCCAATAGAGCTTCCCCCGCGCGAATCGACCACTGCGCCCAAGGCGGTTACGCCAGCAGACCCCATTTTTTGCTTCTGATAAGCTTTTACATGATGCCGCTGCACCACATGCGCAATCTCATGTCCGAGCGCGCCCGCGAGCTCGGCCTCGCTACGCATGCGAAAAAGCAGGCCGGTCGTGATGTAAATCTGCCCGCCTGGGGCTGCACCTGCGTTGGGCAGGCGGGAATTGAGCACCGCAAAGCGCCACGGCAGACTTGGCCTCTCCGAGTGTGATGCCACCCAGCGCCCAACTTCATTCACATAGCGTTGAATACGATCCGAGTCGTAAAGCGGTGCCGCGCCGAGCACACCCGCCATGACGTTTTCGCCAAGCTCCACTTCTTCGGCATCCGTCATCGTCTTCTGCGAATCAGCGAGGTCCTTGCCTACACTCAAGCCCGTATCCACAAACGAGCCCATTTTGGAGCCTCCAGGCACCAGACCCGCAATCGTGGAACCCATCGGCATACCTTTCATATCAGGCATACCCGCGCAACCAGTTAACGCCAGCAACACACCGCAAAACATGGTTTTCATCATAGTCGAATTCATTTGCGTGCTCCTTGCGTATTGGCGGCTTCGACTGCGTCGCGCGCGAGATAGGCAACACTGCGGAACCCGAGATGCCGCTCATTGGCCAAGCGCGTTGCGGCTGCGCTGGTTGCCTGAAAACGCTTCAGTTTCTCAAGCTCGGCCGGATTGAGTTCTGCCGAAGCGACGTCTTCCCGAGAGAAGCCGCGTATGCCCACCGTCGCACTCTGTGCTCGCTGATTGGTCGTGCGAGTACTGCTACCGCCACTGCCGCCCAGCAGGCGCTCCATCCTCGCCAACCAGCTGCCGGTCGCCGACTTCTCGTCCACCGCTACGGTGGCACCACCGCGCAGATGCATCATGCGCACCCAGCCTGAGTCATTGCCACTCTTCACACGGCTCCACGCACCTCTGCGCTCAAGCAGTTGCAGCGTCGTTTTTTCGGCCAACTGTTTCACGATATTCGCCGTGTCTTCAGGCGCTGAACGCAATTCCGTCGAGCGATTCGTTGTCAGCGGTTCCTGTGCGAGTGCCGGGAATGCTGCACTTATCCCAAGCAGCAATGCACTGCAAATAAGTATTCTTAGCTGTCTCATGGCAAACCCTTTACGTCATGACGTGCGCTGATGTTATCAATATTATTGCGTCACAGTTTCTCACAACGGATGGCGCTTGCACACTATATCGGCACGCATGCGATGTCCCGATCAGGGGATAGCCTGGACAGGCGATGGCTACAGCGGTGTCCGATGCAAACGCAAATATCAAGCACTGGCGCGGGTTTCAGGCAGAAAGTGGCTGGAGATGCCCGCCAACACTAGATCACAAAGCAAACAGCTTACAACCCGAGCCGTTGCCAGATCGTGGAACTCAAGCCCGCCTGATTTAGCGTATAAAAATGCAGGCCCGGTGCGCCTCCTTCAAGTAATTTTGCGCAAAGATCGGTCACCAGGTCCAACCCAAAAGCGCGAATGGACGCGGTATCGTCGCCATAGCCTTCCATTTTGCGACGCACCCAGCGTGGAATCTCCGCACCACAAGCATCCGAAAAGCGCGCCAACTGTGAAAAACCCGCAATCGGCATGATGCCCGGCACAATGGGAATCGACACACCCATCGCTTCCACCTGCTCGACAAAATGAAAGTAGGCGTCGGGGTTGTAAAAATACTGCGTCATCGCCGAATTGGCGCCCGCCTTAACCTTGCCGATGAAATGCTTCAAGTCCTCCTGCGCATTACGAGCCTGCGGGTGGTATTCCGGATAGGCCGCCACCTCGATATGGAAATGGTCGCCGGTTTCTTCGCGAATGAATGTGACGAGATCGGTGGCGTGGCGGAACTCGCCCGCCACCGCCATGCCGGAAGGCAAATCGCCACGCAGTGCGACGGTATGCCGGATGCCTGCGTCCTTGTAGCGATGAATCACCGCGCGAATATTTTCACGCGTGGAACCGATGCAGGAAATGTGCGGCGCGGCATGATGCCCCGCCGCGCGAATATCCAGCACCGTCAATAGCGTGCCTTCTTGTGTGGAACCACCCGCACCGAAAGTGACCGAGAAAAACGCCGGACGAAATTGCGCGAGTTGCCTGACTGTCTCGCGCAACTTGGCGACTCCTTCCGGCGTCTTCGGCGGGAAAAACTCGAAGCTGAATTTCGGCGACGGGTGGCGGGTGACGGGCGACATGGTTGCTTTCGCTATCGCAGACTCAATATCGGTAGCTGTCCGGCTTGTATGGCCCCTGCTTCGACACGTGGATGTATGCAGCCTGCTGATCCGACAAAACCGTCAATTGCGCATTGAGCTTTTGCAATTGCAGGCGAGCGACTTTTTCATCCAGATGCTTTGGCAGCACGTAGACGCCAACCGGATATTTTTCCGTGTTGCAATACAACTCGATCTGCGCAATCGTCTGGTTGGCAAACGACGAGGACATCACGTACGAAGGGTGCCCGGTGCCGCAGCCAAGATTAACGAGGCGCCCCTTGGCCAGCAGAATTATTCTCTTGCCGTCGGGAAAAATGATGTGGTCAACCTGTGGCTTGATCTCTTCCCACTGATATTTTTCGACCGAAGCGACATCGATTTCATTGTCGAAGTGGCCGATGTTGCAAACGATGGCCTGATCCTTCATTTTCGTCATATGGTCGTGGGTGATGATGTGATAGTTGCCGGTGGCAGTCACGAAAATATCTGCCTTGTCGACCGCGTATTCCATCGTCACCACGCGATAACCTTCCATCGCCGCTTGCAACGCACAGATTGGATCGATTTCAGTGACCCACACCTGTGCAGAGAGAGCGCGCAAGGCTTGTGCCGAGCCTTTGCCGACGTCGCCATAGCCCGCGACGACCGCAACTTTGCCTGCGATCATTACATCTGTTGCGCGCTTGATCGCGTCGACCAGCGACTCACGGCAGCCGTAGAGATTATCGAATTTGGATTTGGTGACGCTATCGTTGACGTTGATCGCTGGGAATGCGAGCTTGCCATCTTTGGCCATTTGATAAAGGCGATGAACACCGGTCGTCGTTTCCTCAGTCACGCCTTTGATTTCTTTCAGGCGTACCGAATACCAGGTCGGATCGGTAGCCAGTTTGGCTTTGATCGCTGCGTAAAGAATGCGCTCTTCTTCCGAACCGGGATTGGCGACCACCGAGAGATCTTTCTCAGCGCGTGTGCCCAGATGCAGCAACAATGTTGCGTCGCCACCATCGTCGAGAATCATGTTGGTAAAGCCGCCATCTTTCCATTCAAAAATACGGTGGGTGTAATCCCAGTATTCTTCGAGCGTTTCACCTTTCACGGCAAACACCGGCGTACCGCTCGCCGCAATGGCGGCGGCGGCGTGGTCTTGCGTGGAGAAAATATTGCACGACGCCCAACGCACCTGCGCGCCAAGCGCTTCGAGGGTCTGGATCAGCACCGCGGTTTGGATCGTCATGTGCAGCGAGCCAGTGATGCGTGCACCCTTGAGTGGACGGGTGACGGCGAACTCCTGACGAATCGCCATCAGGCCCGGCATTTCGGTTTCGGCGATCTTGATTTCCTTGTTACCCCAGTCGGCCAGTTTCAAATCGGCGACGTGATAATCGTTATCGATCAAATTTTGTGGTTTCAGAATTGCGTTCATGAATTGCTCCTTACAGTATTGAAATATAGCGAGCGCAAATGAAAAACGCCCGCATTCAGTCAAGAATGCGAGCGCAGTTGTTCGGTTACGTATTCGTTTCCGAGCCTGGTCAATTTCAAGAATTGTTCGCAGCGCCCCTCGGAACCAAAATTATACTGATTTTGCTAGGCCGTGGCGAGTACCTTTTTATGTTCACCCTTGAGCCCGGCCGCGTCGCGCAGCAATGCGACCCGATCAGTCATCTCCCATGTGAATTCGGGCTCTTCGCGACCGAAATGGCCATAGGCCGCTGTCTTGGCGTAAATCGGGCGCAGGAGGTCAAGCATCTGCACAATTCCTTTGGGACGCAGGTCAAAATGCCTGGCGACCAGCTCCGCAATCTTCTCATCAGGAATCACGCCGGTGCCTTCGGTGTAGACGGTGATGTTCATCGGCTTTGCCACACCGATTGCATACGCGACCTGCACCTGACATTGGCGCGCCAAACCAGCCGCCACCACGTTCTTGGCGACATAGCGCGCCGCATAGGCAGCGGAACGATCAACCTTGGAAGGATCCTTGCCCGAAAACGCACCACCGCCGTGCGGACACGCGCCGCCGTAAGTATCGACGATAATTTTGCGTCCGGTCAGGCCGCAATCACCCTGCGGTCCGCCGATCACAAAGCGCCCTGTCGGGTTGACCAGATATCGGGTGTTTTTCAGCCACTCTTTAGGCAGTACCGGCTTGATGATCGTTTCGATCACGGCCTCGTGGATTTCTTTTTGCGCAATCTCCGGCGCATGTTGCGTGGATAACACAATGGTATCCACGGAATGCGGCTTGCCGTCAACGTAGCGCATCGTGACCTGCGATTTTGCGTCCGGGCGCAGCCACGGCAGACGACCGTCGCGACGAATTTCCGCCTGACGCTGCACCAGACGATGCGCGTAATAGATCGGTGCGGGCATCAACACGCTGGTTTCATCGCACGCATAGCCGAACATCAAGCCCTGGTCGCCGGCACCCTGATCGAGATCGTTGTCATGCGCTTTGTCCACGCCTTGTGCAATATCCGGACTCTGCTTGTCGTAGCAGACCATGACCGCACAACCTTTGTAGTCGATACCATAATCGGCGTTGTCGTAGCCGATGTGCTTGATGGTATTGCGAGCCACACCGATGTAATCGACGTTGGCGGCAGTGGTAATTTCACCTGCCAGTACAACGAGCCCGGTATTGCAGAGCGTCTCTGCAGCGACGCGAGAGCGCGGGTCTTGGGCTAAAATCGCATCCAGAATCGCGTCCGAAATCTGGTCGGCCACTTTGTCAGGATGGCCTTCGGAAACGGATTCGGATGTGAACAGAAAATCAGTCATTGGGTAACCCCTCAGTCGTTCAAAAAATTGCTGCTGCTTTGAAAGCAGCAGCATCGACACAAAACATAACTACAAAAAACAGAACCGTGGATTTTAGCAGAAAGCCCGATTCAAGCCCAATGAAAAGCCCCGCGCCGAGCAGGGATTTAGAGGAATTGTTGTCGTGATATGGCTATTTCGTGCGCTTGGAAGTCTGCCACTTTGGCTCAACCACGGTATCGGCGCCGCACTGGGTTGGCTGGCATGGAGTGCGTCCCCGCGCCACCGTCGCCTGACGCGCGAAAACATTCAGTACTATGCACAGCATATGAAATTGAATAGTTCCAAAAAATTGCTGCGCGCCGCCATCACCGAGCAGGGCAAGGGCATCACCGAGCTTGCGGTCGCGTGGACCGCGGCACCGGAGCGGCTCTACGGCCTGGTTCGGGAATGCGTGGGCTGGGAACACATTGATGCGGCCTTTGCCGCCAAGCGCCCGATTATTCTGGTGACGCCTCATCTGGGCTGCTACGACATTGCCGGGCGCTATATGTCCGGGCGCATGTCGATCACTGCGCTTTATCGTCCGCCCAAGCAAAAATGGCTTGACGCCATCATGCAGCAAGGCCGCGTGCGTGCCGGTGGTGCAACCGCCTCGGCAGATGCGAGTGGCGTGCGCACGCTTTTGCGAGCGCTCAAAAGCGGCGGCAACATCGTCGTCCTGCCGGATCAGGTTCCCGGTGGCGGCGACGGCGCGTGGGTGAACTTTTTCGGGAGACCCGCCTATACGATGACGTTGCTGCCAAGACTGGCCGCATCGGCCAATGCGGTAGTGCTGTTTTTTTTCGCTGAACGTCTGGCTCACGGCAACGGCTACCGCATACACATTGAATCGATGCCCGAAACATTTTCAGGCGACCGGAAAATTGCGGCGCGACAGACCAACAGCATGGTCGAAAAACTCATCACTATGGCACCCGCCCAATATCTGTGGGGCTACAACCGCTACAAACACCCCGCCGGCGCGCCACAAGCCGAGGCCGCCTGATGCGCCTCGTGCTTTTTTTTCTTTGGTGTCTTCGTTGGTTGCCGCCCCACTGGGTGGCTGCGATGGGCCGCGGTTTGGGTTCCCTGCTTTTCCATTGGGGCAGGAAGCGCGTCACACTGATAAACCTGAAGCTGTGCTTTCCCTCAAAGACCGATGAAGAACGCGAACAAATCGGTCGACGCGTATTCCAGAATCTGGCCCGTTCCACGCTGGAGCTTGGCCGGGTCTGGTACAGCCCGGTTGAAAACGCGCTGGCCAACGTAAAGCTCATAGACAAACATCACATCGACGTGTGGCGCGGCAAGGTGCCGGTGATCGTACTGGCGCCACACTTCGTTGGGCTGGACATGGGTGGCACGCGTTTTTCCCATGAATATCCGGAAGTTTTTTCAATGTACTCGGAACAAAAAAACAAAGTATTCGATCAGGCATTGCGCCGTGCCAGACAGCGCTTCAACAATGCGACCCTCATCACCCGCCAGCAAGGCCTGCGACCGGTATTGAAAGCGCTCAAGAACAAACAGCTTTTCTACTATTTGCCCGATATGGATTTCGGTGCCAAGGATGCTGTGTTCGTCGATTTTTTCGGCGTCAAGACGGCCACGGTGACCGCCATGTCGCGGCTTTGCGAAATTACCGGCGCGAAAGTTGTGCCACTGGTGACGCGACAAACTTCGGACGGCTATGAAGCGCGTTTCTACCCTGCCTGGGAAGATTTTCCGACGGGCGATGCGCTCGCCGATGCGCGCCGCCTGAATGCTTTTCTCGAAGAACGCGTTGTTGAAATGCCGGATCAATATTTCTGGGTGCATAAGCGGTTTAAAACCCGTCCGCCGGGTGAGCCCTCGCTCTATTAAACGGGAACCCATAAACTACGCTCCCAGATCCTGCAGGACGGTCGAAAACAGCAAATGTTTGTCGGCATTGCGCGAAACTACACCAAGCCGGGTCAATATGATTAAATGTGTGGCATAAGCAGAGCGGAGGATCAAAGACATGGCTCAATTCCAAGTCCTGTTGCGCGGGGAACATTTTTTGCTGAACCGGGAAGGCAAGCAAGCCTGGTACGGTTTTATCAAGACCGTCTATGTGCAATCCGAAACGGAAGATTCCGCGTGTGAATACGCGGTGAAGCAGGCTATTTCCGACCCCGAGTTTCGCGCTTCCGTAAAAAATCCCCCCGACCAGCCACCTGCCATGAATGTTGAAGATTGCTCTGAAATCGAGAAAGATTCCAGTCTTCAGGATAGCCCTTTCATCTACACGCCCGAATAGAAATCTGCCCCAATTGGTCCTGCGCTTCACCAAAATGAACGGGCAGGGAAATGATTTTGTGATGCTCAATGGCATCGCACAAAAAATTTCCCTTTCATCCGCACAAATCAGCCACATCGCTGACCGTCATTTCGGCGTTGGCTGCGATCAAATTCTGCTGGTGGAAGCGCCGACACGTCCCGACACCGATTTTCGCTATCGCATTTTCAACGCCGACGGCGGCGAAGTGGAGCAGTGCGGCAACGGTGCGCGCTGCTTCGCTCACTTTGTGCGTGATCAGGAATTGACCGACAAAACCGAGCTTCGCGTTGAGACACTCTCGGGCATCATCGAGCCTGCCATTGCCGCGGATGGGTCAGTCACCGTCAACATGGGCGCGCCGCGTTTTTCTCCTGCCGAAATTCCGTTCACTGCCGATGCAGAGGCGCTCCAGTATCCGCTCGATGTTGGCGGCAGTGCCATTACCATAGGCACCGTATCAATGGGCAATCCACACGCCGTGCAAATAGTGGCGAATACCGATACTGCAGGCGTCGGCACCATGGGCCCGCTGATTGAGCATCACAGCAAATTTCCAAAGCGCGTCAATGCCGGATTCATGCAAGTGCTATCACGTTCGCGCATACGCTTGCGTGTGTGGGAGCGTGGCGCAGGCGAAACGCTGGCATGCGGCACGGGTGCCTGTGCGGCGGTGGTCACGGGCATTCGCTGGGGCTTGCTCGATGAATCTGTCGCAGTCAGCACGCGCGGCGGTGAACTCACGGTAAGATGGTCGGGACGGGGCGCAAACGTTTTTATGTCCGGCACGACTGCGACGGTCTACACGGGCGAAATCAATGTGTAAATGCGAGATTCAACTTTTTTATCACGGGATGAACCAATAGTGTCGAATGCATTGAACAGCGATCAAATCGCCGAGTTTTTCCGCGCAAATCCGGATTTTTTTGAATCCAACGTCGACGTGCTATTGAATATCAATGTAACGCACCCACACGGTGGCCGCACCGTATCGATTCCGGAACGGCAACTGATCGCGACACGCGAAAAAGTCAAACTACTTGAGAGCAAGCTTTCCGAGCTGGTCAAGTTCGGCCAGGAAAACGACGCCCTATCTGAAAAAACCCAACGCCTTACGCTCGCACTGATCGCTTGTGCGTCAGCCAAGCAACTGATCGATACGCTCTATCTCGACTTGCTCGACAATTTTCAGGTACCGCACGTTGCCGTTCGCTTCTGGGATGTCGCGCTGCCGGAAGTGCTCCAACCGGAATTCCAGCCCGTCGCCACGGAATTGATTCAATTTGTGGACGCGATGACAAGCCCCTACTGTGGCAGTCATCCCGTTTATGAAACCAACCTCTGGTTTGGCGAACACGCACCGCATTTGAAATCCTACGCACTCGTGCCACTGAAAAAAGGCGCCAGCTTCGGTTTGTTGCTGATGGCGTCCGAAAATGCGGAACGGTTTTACGCCGACATGGGCACCATTTTTCTGACCCGTATCGGCGATGTATTCGCGCATTGTCTGGCTCGGCATCTCAGCATGGTGCGCGCACCGACTAGCGAGTAATTTCAATTCCAAATAAATACAATAATTATTTACCGTCATTCCCGGGTAGGCGGGAATGACGGTAACCTTGTGTTCTTGTGCTCCAGCAATCAAATAGCGCCTGCGGATCGCGCCCATGCACGCCGACATTGAACGCTATCTCTCGTTCATCAAACATGAACGCAGACTCTCCACACTAACTGTCAAACACTATCAGCGCGACTTGGCGTTGCTTGAAACGCTGGTGGATAGCAGCGCCCTGCTCGACCTCACGCAAGCACAGATTCGCCGCTTCGCGGCCACGCTGCATGGTCGTGGACTTGCGCCACGCTCGCTGGCACGGGTACTGTCTGGCTGGCGGGGATTTTTCGGCTATGCAGTCCGGAAAAAACTGGTCGCGGCAAATCCCGTCGATGGCGTGCGCCCGCCCAAAGCGGCCAAACATCTTCCCGCCACACTTTCACCCGATCAAGCGGTTCAGTTAGTGAGTTTTTCGGATGACACGGCCGAAGGCATCCGCGACCGTGCCATTTTCGAGTTGCTCTATTCGTCCGGACTGCGCGTCTCGGAGGTGACAGGATTGGATATTGACGCAGTCGACTTTACGGCACATGAAGTACGCGTCACCGGCAAAGGTGGAAAAACGCGCATCGTGCCGGTCGGCGCGCCAGCGCTCACGGCGCTTTTGCGCTGGCTTGAATCGAGAGCAACTGCAAAAGGCCACCAAACAGACGCATTGTTTCTGGGCAAACAGGGCAAACGCCTTTCGCCACGCGTGGTGCAGAGCCATATAAAAACCTGGGCAGCGAAGCAGGGGCTTACGGTAGACCCGCATCCGCACATGCTGCGGCACTCGTTTGCTTCGCACCTGTTGCAGTCATCCAGTGATTTGCGCGCGGTGCAGGAAATGCTGGGGCACGCGAGCATCGCCTCGACCCAGGTTTATACGCATCTGGACTTTCAACATCTTGCCAAGGTTTACGATGCGGCGCATCCGCGTGCCAAACGTAAACCTGGTAAATCCGCCAAGAGCAATGACAACGAAAAAAAATGAAAAAAACTCTTCGCATCATTTTGTGGTCCGTTGCCGTCCTCATCAGTCTCGTCGTCGTAACGATCAGCGCCGCCTATTTCGCGATGCGGGCGAGCCTCCCAAAACTTGACGGTGATATTCCCGTTGTCGGATTCAAGTCTGCCGTCAATGTCACGCGTGACAACCAGGGCACGGTAAACATAACTGCCGCCGACGCATTGGACGCGATGCGCGCGCTCGGTTTCGTTCACGCCCAGGAAAGATTTTTCGAGATGGATTTGGCGCGCCGTTCCGC
The DNA here is from genome assembly GCA_025362705.1 of Betaproteobacteria bacterium. Classification (GTDB taxonomy): domain Bacteria; phylum Pseudomonadota; class Gammaproteobacteria; order Burkholderiales; family Usitatibacteraceae; genus UKL13-2. The sequence goes on along the minus strand of JANYFH010000035.1, from coordinate 452 downwards.
TGCCGGCGAACTTTCCGTACTGCTTGGTGAAGCGACCATCAAGATCGACAAGGAAAAACGCGCTCACCGTTTGCGCGCGCGCATGACCGCGCAATGGAAAAAGCTTTCGGTTCAGGATCAAAAATGGGTCAGTGTTTATACCGAAGGTGTCAACGCAGGCTTGACTGCACTTGGTATCCGGCCGTGGCAATATTTTGTGTTGCGTACTACGCCAGAGCCTTGGCGTGAAGTCGATTCGCTGCTGGTAATCAGCGAAATGTATTACATGTTGCAGTCGCGCGGAATTGAAGATCGCTTCAATGAAGCATTACTGCGACGACAGATCGGTGATGTCTTGTTCGATTGGCTCAAACCTGTCGGCGGCGCGGTGGACGCCGCGCTCGATGGCAGTGTGAATGCATCGGCATCGCTGCCAGCCGCCGCCGTACTCAACGTGCGCAAAGACGATGCCA
>JANYFH010000332.1 GCA_025362705.1 Betaproteobacteria bacterium | reverse complement strand
GCGATGATGTCGGGAATGCAGCCGCTCTCGCCCATTTTCATGATCGAGCCTTTGCCGAACTGCTTTTCGATTTGCGAAAGCGCCGCAGCCAAAGCCTTCGATTTGTTTTCGTCCATAAAGCCTTCTTTCATCATATTCATCGCGGTCTCCGGTAATTTTAGGCGTCACTCGTAACCAACTGGGCTTTGCGAGCAGTTCGACGCGGGTCTATACAAAAATACATGGCTGTATTTCCGTACAGTACCGGAACTTTTGGGGGTTTGCAACAACTTTTTTGCGAACGACCTGCAAAAAAGTAAAAACAGGTCAGGCGAGATTATGCAGTAACTGTTCGAGGGCGTGCGCTACGGTCTGTTGACGCACCGCAGCGCGGTCACCTGAAAAATGACAGACCTCTGAAACAATTGGCTTTTTTGGGAATTTCCAGGCAAACCACACGGTACCAACGGGCTTGCCGGGCATCCCGCCTTCCGGGCCGGCAATACCTGTCACGGCCACGGCAACCTGCGCGCGCGAGCTTGAAATCGCGCCATCAACCATGTCGTGCGCGGTTTCAGCTGATACCGCGCCGTAATCCACGAGCGATTCGCGTTTCACGCCGAGCAAATCGACTTTTGCCTCGTATGAATAGGTGACAAAGCCGCGATCAAACCACGCCGACGACCCGCTGATACGCGTAATGGCTTCTGCGATACCACCGCCCGTGCATGATTCTGCGGTCGCCATCATCAGCCCGCGGGCTTTTAACGCCGCACCAACTTTTGCGCTAAGCGCGGTGATGTCATTGTCATTCATGGAAATAGTTGTTTATGAAAGTCAGGAACCCGGGGCGTTAGTTTAGCCCGGATATTTCATCATGGACGCGAACACAATTTGCCATTTCATTTCCTGACTGGCGCAGCTTGCACGCGCTGCCAATACCCGTAGCGCGGTACAAACCCGAAGCGACGGTAAAGATTGATGGCAACTTCGTTGGATTGATCCACCTGCAAAAATGCGGAGCGTGCGCCCTGTGCCCTGCCCCACGCGAGAAGTTGCGCAACCAGCAAGCCCGCATAGCCCTTGCCACGCGATTTTTCGGCAGTGCGCATGGTGAAGATGCCTACGCAGCCATTCTGCACGCGTGCCATGCCACCACTGACGAGTCCGTTGATCGATTTGAGCGCGAGATATTGCTCGGGACCGCGCCACAGCGATTGCCGTGCAGCATCGCGTCCGGCCATCGTCGCCGTACTGCCTTTCAATTGATGAACGTCTGCAATGCCATCGATACTGTTTCGCTCGAGCACGCGAAGCCCCTGCGGCACGGCGAGATCGAGTGCCAGCGACGCAATATCGGCCGTCATCATGAATGTATCCATTTCGCGGGTATAGCCGCGACGTGCGAGCAAGCCGTCCAGTTCCGGCGGTGTCAGGGTGTCGTTCAGGCGAAACATCGCACCTTGCTGATGCAGGCGATACCATTCTTCGACGACATCAATTTTCTCTTCCAGCGCGATCGAAGAAGGATAGAAAACCGTCGCGCTATTGGCGCGGCGAACATCGTTTCCGGATGCGCGCACGACCCATCCGTCGTATAGCCATTGATGAATTGCGGGAGATGTCGCGAGCGTCAGTTCTTCAAGAAAACGAACTTCATTTGTTGATGGCAATGAACTAGGGAACATCTGATTAAGTCGCTTTCGAAAAGATTGTGTTGAGATTGGGGTACATGCAAGGCGCACGACGAAGGTGCGTTGCTTAAGCTACCGCACGAGGAGTGCAACGCAGCAGATGCCCCAATATCGACGCAAGATTTTCGGAATGGACTTGATCAGAAGTTCCCTAAGCAACACGCGCCCCGTTCGCGGAATCAAAGAAATAGAGTTTGTCGGCCGCCGGCGTGACATTCAATAAATCACCATTGGCATGACGCGAATGGCCATCGACACGTACCACACAGAGAGCGCCGGCAATGTATCCATGCACGAGGGAATCCGCACCCAGTGCCTCTGCGTTCTCGACCCGAAACGGCATGCCACTGGCGGTAACAGCAAAGTGCTCAGGACGCACGCCGAGTGTGATCGTATCCCCGTCTTTGGTTTTTTCGCGAATCGCCACCGGCAAAGCAATGCGAACGCCTTCGGCCAGATCCAGGCTGCCAGCCTTAACGACGCCGGGCAGAAAATTCATCGCCGGTGAGCCGATGAAACCTGCTACAAACATGGAAGACGGATTGTCGTAGACCTCCATCGGCGCACCAATTTGCTCCGCGCGGCCCGCGTTCATCACGATCATGCGCTCCGCCAGTGTCATGGCCTCGACTTGATCATGGGTGACGAAAATGCTGGTGGTTTTCAATTCGCGATGCAGCTTCTGGATTTCCAGTCGCATCTGTACCCGCAACTTCGCATCGAGATTCGACAACGGCTCATCAAACAGGAAAGCAGCCGGCTCACGCACAATTGCGCGCCCCATCGCAACCCGTTGGCGCTGTCCGCCGGAAAGCTCGCGCGGCTTTCGTTGCAACAGCACGCCCAGCTCAAGAATTTTCGCCGCCTTTTGCACACGGGTTTCGATATCGGCATCCGAGAGTTTACGAATTCGTAAGCCGTACGCCATGTTGTCGTACACCGACATGTGCGGATACAAGGCGTAATTCTGGAACACCATCGCGATGTCACGGTCTTTAGGCTCAAGATCATTGACGACCTTCCCACCGATGGAAACTTCGCCGCCCGTGATTATTTCCAGGCCCGCAATCATCCGCAGCAGCGTGGACTTGCCGCAACCCGACGGACCGACGATGACGATAAATTCCCCATCAGCGATGTCGACGTCCACACCATGTACCACGGCGTTATTGCCGTAGGATTTTTTGACGCCTTTGAGAGTTATGTTTGCCATTGTGTTTCTTTATTCAGCTTGGATTCCCAATGTGCGGGAATGACGGGAATACACGAACATGGTCGCGAAACGCGTCGGCCCCGATGAGAGTCGCCGAGTAATGCAGAAGCGACAGGGGATGTCCGCGAGGACTGTCTGAGAGCGAGCACAAACGAAATCAGTTGCGAGATACTTATCGAGCCCGAGTTCCGCAGCGGCCTGTCGTTTCGAGTAACGGAGGGAACCGCATAGCGGCGACGAACCTCGGGTCGCCTTTCTTTGCCTACTTTCTTTGGCGAAGCAAAGAAAGCAGGTTGCCGCCGGGCAACCCCGCATAAATCCCCGTAGAACAAATATCCACGAGTCTTCCAAGCAGAAATGCAGCCAGAAGCCGCGCCGGTTCTTGAGTTTGCAAAAAACGAAATCATTTCTCCGTCTCCACCAAACCCTTAACGAACCACCTCTGCATCAATATCACCACCAGCGCTGGCGGCACCATCGCCAATATCGCTGTGGCCATCACCAGGTTCCACTCGGTCGCTGCATCACCGCCGGAAATCATCCGTTTGATCCCGATCACCGTCGTGTACATCGACTCCTGCGTGGTAATCAGCAACGGCCACAAATACTGATTCCAGCCGTAAATAAACTGAATGACAAACAGCGCCGCAATCGATGTTTTGGAAAGTGGCAACACCACATCCCAGAAAAATCGCATCGGCCCCGCGCCATCCATGCGTGCCGCTTCAGCAAGTTCATCGGGAATGGTGAAAAAAAACTGCCTGAACAGAAACGTCGCCGTCGCCGAAGCGATCAGCGGCAACGTCAAACCTGCATAGGAATCCAGCATACCCAGATCGGCAACAACCTTGAACGTTGGAATAATGCGCACTTCCACGGGCAACATCAGCGTGATAAAAATCATCCAGAAGAAAAAATTACGCAGCGGAAAACGAAAATAAACGATGGCGAATGCGGAGATGATGGAAATGGCGATCTTGCCGAACGCGATAACGAGCGCCATGATGCTGCTGTTCAACATCATCCTGCCGACAGGTGCTGAAGCGCCCCTGGTCGAGCCGCCCGTTAGAACTTGCGAATAGTTATTCATGAACTGGTCGCCAGGGATCAACGGCATCGGCACCGACAAAATCTGTTCGAGTGTCAGCGTCGAAGCAACGAATGTGACGTACAACGGGAATGCGACCACCAGCACACCGAGTGTCAGCGTGACGTAGTAAAAAGCCGTCATCCAGGGGCGGTTTTCAACCATGGCGTTTCAGTACTGCACTTTCTTTTCCACGAATCTGAATTGAATCACCGATAGCGCAATCACGATACACATCAAAATCACCGACTGTGCCGATGAGCCGCCAAGGTCTGCTGCCTTCACGCCGTCGTAATAAACCTTGTAAACGAGAATTTGTGTAGAGGTTGCGGGACCACCCTGCGTCGTCGCATCGATGACACCGAAGGTATCGAAAAAAGCGTAGACGATGTTGACCACTAGCAGGAAGAACGTAGTGGGAGACAGCAAGGGGAAAACAATCGTCCAGAATCGCCGGAACGGCGAGGCACCATCAATGGCTGCCGCCTCCATCAGTGACCGCGGGATCGATTGCAAGCCGGCAAGGAAGAACAGAAAGTTATAGCTGATCTGTTTCCATACCGAAGCAACCACCACCAGAATCATGGCGTGGTCACCGTTGAGCATGTAGTTCCACGGTACGCCCCACTGCTTCAATACATAACCAAGGATGCCAATCGATGGCGCAAACAGGAACGCCCACAACACTCCCGCGATGGCAGGTGCGACCGCGTAAGGCCAGATCAGTAGCGTCTTGAAGATGAAGGCACCGCGAACGATGCGGTCGGCGGCGACTGCGAGTAGCAACGAAATTGACAGGCCGAGTGATGCAACGAGCAAACTGAATATCGCGGTAGTCTGAAATGACAGCAGGTAATGATCATCGGCAAACAGCGTCTTGAAGTTCTCAAACCAGACAAACTCGGTGTGCAATCCGAAAGCATCCTGCGACAGCAGCGATTGATACACGGCTTGAAACGCAGGCCAGAAAAAGAAAATGATCGTGATGGCGATCTGCGGCGCGACCAGCAGATACGGCAACCACGCAGATCTGAATACGACGCGTTTTTCCATTCAGCAAAAGTTTCGATTTAGATTTGCTTCCCTCTCCCCGGTGGGAAAAGGGCACACTTGAAGCGAAGCAGAGGGACCGAGGGAGAGGGGGATGTTCACTCAGATGCCGAACCCCCTCTCCCACGAGGGGAGAGGGACTTTTTTCTCGCTATTGTTTATTCGTCGCCTGAAATTTGCGAAGTATTTCATTCCCGCGTTTGACCGCCTCATCCAGAGCAGTCTTGGCATCCTTCTTGCCCGCGAACACGGATTCCATTTCTTCTTCGAACACTTCGCGTCCCTGCACATAGTTGCCAAAGCGAAGACCTTTGGAGTTTGCTGTTGGCGGCTTGTTGGTAAGCTGCTTCACCGCGATGTCCGCACCGGGATTTTTCTCGTAGTAACCGGATTTACGCGTCATTTCGTACGCGGCCATCGTAATCGGCACATAGCCGGTCGACGTATGCCAATCCATTTGTATTTCCGGTGTGGAGAGGAAGGCAAAATACTTGGCAATGCCCTTGTACGCGTTGTTGGTCTTGCCGCCCATTACCCAAAGCGATGCGCCACCAATAATCGAATTCTGCGGCGCGCCTTTGACATCATCATGGTAGGGGATGAAATTCACCGACCAGGCAAACTTGGCGTTGCGACGGATGTTGGCCTGCGCGCCGGAAGACGATGTCAGCATCGCGCACTCGCCAGAATAAAATTTTGCTTCCGCCTGATTGGTGCGTCCGGCATAGCTAAACGTACCTTTTTTTGCCATGTCGCCGATCATCGTGATGTGGCGCACATGCAAAGGTGTGTTGATCTGGAATTGAGTATCGAGTCCGTTCATGCCGTTATCTTTGGTGCCTATCGGCACGTTGTGCCACGCGCTGAAATTCTCGATGTGCATCCACGACGGCCATCCGGACGTGTATGGGCAGCTGTGCCCTGATGCTTTCAATTTATCCGCAGCAGCCAGCAATTCTTTCCAGGTTTTGGGAGCCTTTTCAGGATCGAGCCCGGCTTTCTTGAAAGCATCTTTGTTGACGTAAAAAACAATTGTTGAACTGTTGAACGGAAACGACAGCATGTCGCCTTTGCTATCGGTGTAGTAACCCGCAACGGCAGGTAAATAGGCCTTGGGGTTAAAGGGTTCGTCCGCGTCCCGCATGAGTTTGGCGACCGGCACCACCGCGCCTTTTGCGGCCATCATGGTTGCGGTACCCACTTCAAAGACTTGCAAAATATGCGGCGCATTACCGGCACGATACGCCGCGATCGCGGCTGTCATGGACTCGGGGTATTCGCCCTTGAATACCGGCACAATTTTGTATTCCTTTTGCGTCGCATTGAATTTGGTGGCGAGTTCGTTCACCTTGTCGTTCAACGCACCTTTCATCGAATGCCACATCTGGATTTCAGTTTCCGCAAACGCGAGCGACGAACAAAGCGATGCGGCGGCAATCAATGTCAACTTGAGGAATGCTTTCATGCAGGTCTCCCGGGATCGAGCAGTGGATACTTTTGATAGCGCGTCTCCTGTTGAAATCAGAGACGTCTTATTACTGGCACATTCTAGTCTGGAATTCGTGTCGCTTTGATGACGCGCTGCACCAATATCAGCAGCTGCCACATTACCCGCCAGACAACGCGGCGACGATGATGACCTCATCGCGCTCAGTCAACGGTGACTTCAAAGACCGTTCAAGCTCGGCGTTTACAAAAAGCTTGATGTGCGCGCGAATTTGATCTTGCTCGTCAATCATGCGAAATCGTATGCCCGGATAGCGCCGATCCAGATCAAGCAACAAATCATCGAGCGTATTGCCACTGGCTGTTACTTCACGCTTTCCATCGGTGTATTCGATCAGCGGTGTCGGCAGTGTCACCTTCAAAGACTGTGTGCCTCGACAGAGTAAATATGCGGCAGATGCAGCATCAGGCAATGCCAGTTGCTACCCTCGTCAAAACTTGCCCACATTTCGCCGCTTGTGGTGCCGAAATACAGCCCGACCACTTTGTGCTGATCGGCGGCCATGGCTTGTCGCTTCACCGTGAACCACGCCTGCGCCGATGGCAAGCCGCGATCCTGGCGCTGCCAGGAAGCGCCGGCGTCACGCGAACAGTA
>JANYFH010000418.1 GCA_025362705.1 Betaproteobacteria bacterium | reverse complement strand
GCCGGTCGGCAATCCGCCACCTCCTCCGACTCCGCCTGAAGTCGTGCAAATCGATGTGGATTTTGATGGCACCGTTCTGTGGAACGGCATCATCGTTCCGAGCAAGCAGGAACTCGAAGTGCGCCTGACAGCCGCTGCGGCACAGGCGATTCAGCCCGAGGTACATTTGCGTCCCAACAAGCTGGTGCAATATAAATCCGTGGCGATGGTGATGGCCTCTGCGCAGCGGATAGGGCTGACCAAAATGGGAATTGTCGGTAACGAGCAATTCGTCAAGTAATCGATAGTCAACAAAACGCGGCTGGGCCGCGTTTTGTACATTAATTTCCGGGGAATTTTTTCATGGCAAGATCTGGCGTACTTATAAGTTCAATTGCGCGTGTAGCACTCGCACTTACTGTGGTCGCTGGCTTGGCCGCGCTATCACCGGTCTCCGCGCAGGAGGCAGTTCGCCCGGAGGTTGGCAAGCCCTTGCAGGCCGCTTCTGCCCTGCTCAAATCGAACAAATTCAAGGAAGCACTCACCAAAATACGCGAAGTCGATAGCGTGCCTAACAAGACTGCGAATGAGACCTACCTGATCGAAAGCATGCGCGGTAGCGCCGCCTCCGGTGCTGGCGATAACGACACCATCATCAAATCATTTGAGGCCGTGGTTGCTTCCGGCAAAGCGCCGGCAGCCACTCAACTAAAACTTGTTGAGGCACTTGCCGGTGCGTACTACCGCGCACGGGATTTTGCGGCGGCGAACAAATGGGCTTCACGCTATCTGCGCGAAGGCGGCGGCAACCAGCAGATTCGGACTTTGCTGATCCAATCGTATTTTCAGGCGGGCGACTTCGCCAATTCCGCCAAGGAATCCCTCCTCGATATTCAGGCCGACGAAAAAGCGGGCCGTACGCCGCCGGAAGAAAAACTGCAGCTGCTGGCCAACAGTTATTTACGGCAAAAAAACAGCAGCGGTTATATCGCGACTATCGAAAAACTGTTGAACTATTACCCGAAGAAAAGTCTCTGGGCTGACGTCATTTCGCGGCTGCAAAGAAAGCCGGGGTTCTCGGACAGGTTGGCGCTTGACGTCTATCGCTTGCAACTGGCCACCGGCAACCTGACCGCAACAGACGATTACATGCAAATGCCGCAACTTGCACTGCAGGCAGGGTTCCCGGGCGAAGCAAAAAAAGTGGTCGATGAAGGCTATGCTAACGGCGCACTCGGCAAAGGTGCAGATGTTGAACGGCAGAAACGTTTGCGCGATCTCGTCGAGAAACGCGTTGTGGAAAACCAGAAAGTCATTGCCGGCGGTGCCGAAGAGACTGCCGCCAAAGCAGCCAAGGACGGCAATGCGCTGGTGAACCTCGGATACAACCTGTTCACCTCCGGCCAGGGGCCGAAGGGTATTGGCATGATGGAAGCTGGTATCAATAAAGGTGACTTGAAGCGGCCCGATGATGCCAAACTCCGTCTTGGTATCTCGTTGATCCAGTCGGGACAAAAGGCCAGAGGGCTACAAGTGCTGAAAAGCGTGCAGGGCACAGACGGTGCGCAGGATTTGTCTAATCTTTGGGTGATCTTTGCGCGTTAGTGAAGGTTAAACTGCTCAGGCTCATCGAGCACGTCGCACTGCGACGCTGTCTTTAGGGCGACAACTGCGCGTCGAATTGAGCTGATGTTTCACGTACGCAGATCGCCATTTGGCGCGCCTTCCCGGGCAAAACTGTCCTGAAAACCTCACCATTGCTAGAGCTTAGTATTCGTGCATCCCTGTCGTATTCCAATTCCACGCATAAAATGACCAACCCAGTCGATAGTACCTACCTGGATTTAATGCGCCATGTGCTTGAGCACGGGGTCGAAAAGACTGATCGCACCGGCACCGGCACCCGTTCGGTTTTTGGCTATCAAATGCGCTTTGACCTTGGCGCAGGATTTCCGATTCTCACCACGAAGAAGGTCCATTTGCGCTCAATCATTCACGAACTGCTTTGGTTCCTGAAGGGCGAGACCAACACTGCGTATCTGAAAGCAAACGGCGTCACCATCTGGGATGAATGGGCTGATGCAAACGGTGAACTGGGACCCGTGTATGGCTATCAATGGCGCTCATGGCCGGCACCGAATGGTCGTCATATTGACCAAATCAGCGAAGTGCTCAAGCAAATAAAAAGTAATCCTGATTCGCGTCGTCTCATTGTATCGGCGTGGAATGTCGCCGATATTTCCAGAATGGCGCTGGCGCCGTGCCATGCGTTTTTTCAGTTTTATGTCGCCAACGGAAAACTCTCCTGCCAGCTATATCAACGCAGCGCGGATATTTTTCTTGGCGTACCGTTTAACATCACCTCATACGCGCTGCTCACGATGATGGTGGCACAAGTATGCGGCCTCAAGCCCGGCGATTTCGTGCATACGCTGGGCGATGCGCATCTGTATCTCAACCACCTCGACCAGACGCAAGTGCAAATGACGCGCGAACCGCATGGGATGGCATCGATGCGACTGAATCCCGCGGTCACAGATTTGTTCGCCTTCAAGTTCGAGGATTTCACGCTGGAAAATTACCATCCGCATCCAGTGATCAAAGCACCGATTGCGGTCTAGCAGAGGCAAGGACAAGGCCTGCGACAATGCGCATCTCTCTCATCGTTGCGATGGCCAAGAATCGTGTTATCGGTAACAACAATCAAATGCCGTGGCACCTGCCCGCCGATTTCGCCTACTTCAAGAAAATCACGATCGGGCATCCGGTCATCATGGGCAGAAAGACCTTTGAGTCGATTGGTCGTCCATTGCCGGCACGCCAGAATATCATTGTGAGCCGTAACGCCGCTTTCCATGCGCAAGGTGTGGAAGTCGTGGATTCGCTCGACGCGGCAATCAATGCGTGTCACGGCGAGGATGCATTTGTGATTGGTGGGGCAACACTCTATGCAGAGGCGCTGCGGCGCGTTGATCGCATTTACCTTACCGAGGTCGATGCCTCTCCCAATGGCGACACGCTATTTCCACCGCTGGACAATATGCAGTGGCGCGAAGTGGCGCGCGAACGGCGTGAGGCAGACGCGAAAAATGTCCATGCGATGGAGTGGGTCATGCTGGAGAAAAAACTCGCTGAATCGCCCGCGAATCACTTCTTCCCCGCATAAGTTAGCGTAGATCAATAACTGGCGCGCCTTCCAGGCTGATACTTGATGCGAAGCCGCGCCAATACTAGCCATTTAGAAGGGAATTCTATCCGAATACAGATTGTCTGCGAGACAACTGCCCCGTGCAGCGGGGAGCGCGACTGGAAGGCCAGTGTTAGCGCGATTTCCGCGCTGGCGGTTTTTTCTTCGGCGCGGTAGCAAGCTTTGATGAACCCGCCTCAGCAGATTTTTGCATCATATTCCACGCCCACATCGCCGGATTGTTCGCCGCCTGACTCTTTGCCAACGCTTCAAAATCTGGCGGTGGCGACGCTGTTGCGTCGGTCTGGGTGCTCTTGCTGAGATCTCCCATCGATGCGAGTACCGATTGCTGGTACTTCAGCGTCTGCAAGGAAAGTTCTACCATGCCGACGGTGCCCTTCAGCCATGTCAACACCGTTTCAAGTTCGCTGATTTTGCGTTCAATCTCTTTTGGATCCAGCATCGCGAACATCGACGGTGCCGCCGCGCCCGGGTTTGCCGCGGCTGGATTCATCATCGACTGAAACAACGCGAAATAGTCGGGAATTGGCGAGCTGGAAGGATTGGTCATGTCAATTCTCAGTTGTGCTTGGCGATGAATTTCCGAACCTTGGGATATATCATCTCACGATATTTGCGTCCGCTGAAAATTCCGTAGTGCCCAACGGCGGGTGCCATGTAATGCTCGCGCTTTGCCGCCGTCAAACCTGTGCAAAGCGTGTGCGCCGCCTGCGTCTGGCCGCTACCCGAAATATCATCAAGCTCACCCTCGATGGTCAGCAGCGCGGATTTCCTGATTGACGCTGGTTTGACCAATTCGCCCGCAACCTCCAACGTTCCGCGCGCGAGACTTTGGTCGTGAAATACCCGTACGATCGTATCCAGATAATATTCAGCCGGAAGATCCATCACCGCATTGTATTCATCGTAAAACTTGCGGTGCGCATCAGCACTTTCACCATCGCCCGCGACCAACTGTTTGTAGTAATCGATATGCGAGTCCCGATGGCGATCAGGGTTCATCGCGATAAATCCGGTGTGCTGTAGAAAACCCGGATAGACGCGTCGCATTGCGCCAGGATATTTCACAGGCACACGTTCAATCACGTTTTGCTCGAACCACGACAGTGGACGGTGTTCCGCAAAGTCGTTGACTGCGGTTGGATTTTTTCGCGTATCGATCGGACCACCCATCATGGTCATACTGTTAGGCAGCGCCTCACCGGCTGCTGCCATCAGCGAAATACCCGCAAGCACAGGAACGGTTGGCTGGCATACCGAGACCACGTGAATGTTCGCGTGGTGCGCACCGCGCATGAACCGGATAAATTCCTGCACGTAAGCGACATAATCGTCAAAATGAAATGGACCCTCGGCGATCGAGACTTCGCGCGCGTCTTTCCAGTCGGTGATGGTCACATCGTGATGCGGCAGCATGGTACGCACAGTATCGCGAAGCAATGTGGAAAAATGTCCTGACAACGGCGCAAAAATAAGCACCTTTGGTTCGTTCAGTACTGCGCGTGCTTTCTTGAAATGAAGCAATTGGCAAAACGGTTTGTCGAGCAGCACTTCTTCAACGACTTCAACGGTACGATCATTGACTTCAACGTGCGGGATCTCAAACGCGGGGCGAGAATAACTCTTGCTGAGTCGCAGCATCAGTTCGAAGCTGGCGGCCAGTTTGTTAGCTTGCGGCGCATAGGAAGCGGG
>JANYFH010000409.1 GCA_025362705.1 Betaproteobacteria bacterium | reverse complement strand
GTAAAGCATACGGGCGCTGCGTCCGGTTTTTCGCTCACCGCGCAGCTCCAGCAGGATGTCCCATGCATCCGCGCCAAGAAGGCGCATGACGATTTCACGATCAGAGAACGAGGTGTAGTTGTACGGAATCTCACGCAAGCGCACGGCTTCAGTATCCACACGCTCATCGTCGTGCGCGTTGGCCGAAAATGGCAGCACGGCACCAGTCTTTTTGGCGGATTCCGGCTTTGGGAGAGTGACTGGATTGGCTGACATGAGGGCGATGGAATTGACGCGAAGTTGCTGTTTCGCTGAGACACGATCATTCTACCGCAGTGCAGCAATGCGACCGGGACCAACACGACGGCGTGCCGTTTTCCCCGTCGCAACGATCAGGTATGGGGTGCGTGATAAAATTTCATACGCTACTTACCCCCTCGCCGTGTCCCCCATGCCCTCAACGCCAAAACTCATCAGAATCGCCTCCCGCGAGAGCCGTCTTGCAATGGTGCAAAGCGAATGGACCGCCGCAGAATTGCGTACCCTTTATCCCGAAGCGCAGGTCGAGATCATCGGCATGACCACCCAGGGTGACCAGATTCTGGATAAACCGCTGGCGCAGATTGGTGGAAAGGGACTGTTCATAAAGGAACTCGAAACGGCGCTCGAAGAAGGCCGCGCCGACATCGCCGTGCATTCGATGAAAGATGTGCCGATGACCCTGCCGCCGGGCTTTTCGGCGGTCATCGTTGGCGAGCGCGAGGATGTGCACGACGCTTTTGTTTCGAACCAGTTTGACAGTATCGATTCCCTGCCGCAAGGTGCGACGGTCGGCACTTCCAGCCTGCGGCGCGAAAGCCAATTGCGCAACCGCCGACCTGATTTGAAGATCGAGGCCTTGCGCGGTAATGTCAACACACGCCTTGCCAAACTTGACGCCGGAAATTTTGACGCCATCATCCTCGCTGCGGCCGGATTGAAACGACTGGGATTTCACGACCGCATTCGTGCGTCGTTGTCACCTGTACATTATTTGCCGGCCATCGCGCAAGGCGCGCTGGGTATCGAGTACCAGACTGCGCGTGGCGACGTCGCCGCGTGGCTGGCCCCATTTGCAAACGCGAATACCACAGCCATCATCAATGCCGAACGCGCCTTTGGCCGCGCGTTGACCGCCAGTTGTGATGTGCCCCTCGGTGCGCATGCCACACTCAAAAACGGCGCGCTTTCCCTCGATGGCTTTGTGGCGATGCCGGATGGCAGCCGCATGATCCGTCGCGCCATGACTGGAACCGTTGCGAATGCTGAATCGCTCGGAACTACGCTCGCACAAGCGCTCATTGCTGAGGGTGCGGGGGAAATTCTGGCCTCACTTTCCCGGCACGGCGTGGATGCAAGCTGAACCGCCGTTGCGCGAATTGACGCTAGTCGTCACGCGCCCACGCCAGCAAGCTGCGCGCACGGCAGCGGCCTTGCGCGAAGCCGGAGCCGGAGTAATCGAATTTCCGCTGCTTGTGATTGAGTCAATTGAAGCGTCGCTTTCGTCAAGCGAATTGATCGGCGCAGCAGGCATCATTTTTGTCAGCGCCAACGCGGTGGCGTATGGCGTACCCGTACTACAGCGCGCCGGTGAAATTCCCGCCACCACGCAAATGTTTGCCATTGGTCGCGCCACTGCGGCAGCGTTAGCCGATGCTGGATGCAAGAATGTTGTTTCACCGCAACAAAGCATCGACAGCGAAGGCCTATTAGCGATGCCGCAATTGCAGCACGTCGAGGGGCAACATATTATCCTTGTGAAGGGTCAGAGCGAACTCGGCGGTCGCGCGTTGCTGGAGCAGACGCTGGCAGCGCGTGGTGCGCGCGTGACGGTGCTTGCGTGTTACCGACGTGCGTCGTTTGTACCTGATTCGGCGGCACGCGAAGCGCTCCGTGAATTGCTCGTGTCCCGTCGCGTGCACGGCTGTTTTGTTTTAAGCGTTGAAACATTGGATAGTTTGATCAACATTTTGATCAGCATGAAACTTTCATCACAACCGGAAATCGCTTTACTCGTTCCGCACGCTCGTGTTGCGGAAGCCGCACGATCACGTGGGTTCAACAAAATTCTGGAAGTGCCGATGGCAGAATCAGCAATGATTGCAGCACTTGCCGAAATGAAGCCGCAATTATTCACGCTCAACCCACTCCTCTCTTAGTCCATGGACGAATCCAGCACAAAAGCACCAGCGACTCCGGCATCCTCAGCGATGGGCACAGCTGCATTGGCGATCGCGTTCGCCGGACTGACGCTCGGATTGTGGGCATGGTGGGATGGCCGTGATTCGGCACAGGCACTCACGCAAAATCTCGGCGCGAAACTGGCCGAACAGAGCAAGTCGCAAAACCAGACAGCCGTGCAGGTTGACCAGATGCTTAAAGATTTGCGCGAGTCGCAAAATCGCGTCGCGCAACTGGAAGGCAAACTTGCCGAGTTTCAGGGGCAACGTGTGGCGCTTGAAGAAATGTACCGCGATCTGGCGCGCGCACCGGATGACTGGTTGCTGGCCGAGATTGAGCAAACACTAAACATCGCCAGTCGCGAACTGGTGCTTGCCGCCAATGTGCGCGCTGCGCTCATCGCGTTGCAGGCGGCTGATCAACGCCTGGCGCGCGCCGATAAATTGCAGGTGGTGCAATTGCGTCGTGCGATCACAAAGGATATGGAGCGCCTCAAGGCGCTGCCGCTGGTCGATACCGTCGGCATCAGTTTGAAGCTGGATAACCTGACGGCACTCGCTGCGACATTGCCGCTGGCGATTCCCGATTCCACGGCGGGTGGCGTGGCCGTCGTTCGCGATGTGCGCGTCAATGACGGCAGTGAAAATATCGCGGTCAGGTTCGGTCGTGATTTGTGGTTTGAACTGAAGCAGCTTATCCGCATTCGTGAACTGGATAGCGGTGATCCGGCACTGCTTTCTCCGCAACAAAGTTATTTCCTGCGCGAAAATCTGAAGCTCCGGCTACTGTCGGCGCGCACCGCGCTCATCGCGCACGACGATGTGAATTACAAGGAAGACATCAAGCTCGCACGCGACATGCTGACCAGATACTTTGATCCAAAGGCAAAAGTTAACGTCAATGCGCTCGCGACGCTAAAGCAGTTCGCCGAAAGTGCGGTTTCGATTGCGCCGCCAGACATTACCGGCAGCCTGAATGCGGTACGCGCCGCGCGCGCGGCGCGCGAGCGCCCGCAACGCTGACATGACCAGCCGCCCCATTCGCCTCGCCCTGTGGGTGCTGGCACTCGCCGCGCTCAGCGTCGCGTTGGCGCTCGCTGGTCGGTATGGCAGCGGCTACGTGGTGTTTGTGGTGCCGCCATGGCGCGCTGAAATGTCGATCATGCTTTTTGTGATCCTGCAATTGGCGATGTTCGTCGCCGCGTATGTCCTGATCCAGCTGGCCGTAAAAACGTACCGGTTGCCGCGCCAATTGCGCAAACACAAAATCGAGCATGAGCGCACAAAATCGCGCGACCTGCTGCTGGAAAGTTTGCAGCTTCTGTTCTCGGGCGAGTTCCGCAATGCCGAAGCGCGTGCACGTACCGCGATGCAGCATGACGACACCCGCGATATGGCCGCTGCGATCGCGGCATGGGCAGCCTACGAAGGCGGACACGCCGGTGCGGCGTTGCCGTATCTCGATCACATTCGCAACGAAGGCTCGACACGCATGCGCGATGCATCGAAAGCCTACATGCTTCTGGCTGATGGCAAGGCAGAAGAGGCGCTATCGCTGCTGAAGAATCTTGCGGCTAACGACCCGCGAAATCCCGGTGTGCTGAAAATGAAAGTTGAAGCCGAGCTCGCCGGCAAAGCGTGGGAAGATGCTTTGGTAACTTTGGCGCCGCTGACGCGTTCCGGCATGTTGCCCGAAGGCGCAGCACAGCAAATTCGCTTGAACGCCGAACTCAATCTGATCAAATCCAAACCGGCGAATCCTCAAACGATAACCAATGCGTGGAAAGCGTTTTCCCGCGAATCGCGCTTTGACGCGACGATGGCTGTCACGGTTGCCGCGCGGCTGCTGGCGCTGGGCTGCGATGAAGAGGCCAAGGATGTCATTGAAGAAACCATTGAAGCGCGCGGGTCAGACGCCTGGGATAGCCAGCTTGCGGCTCTTTACGCCGAGTGCAAGACTGATGCGACGCTCGCGCAAATAGAGCGTGGCGAACGCTGGCTGCGACAGCACGCGCGCGACGCGGTGTTGTTGGCGACACTGGGTAAGCTCTGCATGCGTCAGGCCCTTTGGGGCAAGGCACAAAGTTATCTTGAAGCCAGTGTAGCGCTGGCGCCCACGCTCGATGCACATATGACTCTGGCGCGCCTGATGGAAAAACTCGGGCGCAACGATGAAGCGATTCGCCACGTACGGCGCAGTGCGGAGCTTGCCAGGTAAATTTGGCTAAAACCAGCATTGGCGCGGTGTTTGAAGTTTTTTATGTCTGTAATGCCCGCCAATGCTAGGGTTTTATCACGCGAGTATCGCGAACAATATCGCGTTCTTAATCGATAACAAAGTTGCGATTGCGCTATTTCGTCGTAGCGATCGGCGTAAGCAGATCCGGCGTGCCATCGACCCGCACCAGTCTCGGGTATTTCTCGCCACCGCTATAGCCGATGCGTACAGTCGAGTAGTAATCCAGATTCTGCACGAGCAATTCTATGGGGGCTTTGTCCTTCGCGGCTCGTTTTATCGCGTTGGTTAACAAATCGGCGTCGAATGCCTCACCGTCGATGGCGACGATCTTCATTCCTGGTACCAGCCCAGCCTCAAAAGCAGGGCTGTTCCAGAGCACGTCGACAACTTCCCCAGGTTCGTTGCCGTGTTGACGGTCGCTCACGACGACGAAACCTAGCGAGTACATCAGGTCGAGCTGCTTGCTTTCTTTTTTCCGCGCCTTGTAGAGTTCGGTCGGCGTGTCGGTATATGCCAGTTTCCATCCGCCGCGAGTGATGCCGTCCAGCGGCGCCCGCTCGCTGGTAGATGACAGCCGCGCATTCAGGAATGCGGCCCAGTCAAATGCCTGGATTGAGTTAAGCGTCTTCACTATTTCATCAAACGTGTATGGCTTGACGTCGTGGCTGGTCCTGGCATATGCGGGATCTTTGCCATAAAACACTTTGATGAAATCGTCGAGCGAACGCGCGCCGCGGGAAAGTTCGCGAATTCGGGTATCGACATCCAGCCACAGCAACGAGCCTTCCGGATAAAAATCCACCGAACGACGATAGTTGCTCCAGGCGCCGGGTGCGTTGTAGAGCACCTGCGCGTGGTCAGCGGTATCGCGCAGCGGTCGCCAACTGCGTCCCGGCCGATGGTCCATTGCGGCGGCGGTCATGGCAAGCGCATCGCGATATTGTTCGGCAGTCCACATCCCCGAGCGTGCTCCCAGCACTTCACCCAGATAGTTGGTCATTCCCTCGTAAACCCACAGCAACTCACCTTTCATCGGCACGCTGAAGTTGGGTGTCGTCAAACCGGCCGGGCGGCGGAACTTGCCGTTCCATGAATGCACATATTCGTGCGGTAGCAGGGTGGGGTTCGCGAGATATGCCGTCTCGGACGTGAAAAATTCCGCGCCGGCGCGATTGTCGCTCGACTGGTGGTGTTCGAGTCCGAAGTGGACTGTTTTTTCGGATAAGCCCAGCAGGAAATCGTAGTGATCGTAATGCTGCGCACCGAACAGGGCGATTGCCTGTTGCACCAGCGCTTGATGATGCTTGATCTGCAAATCTGTTAGGTCAAGATTCTCGGCACGATCAGCGATGAGATTTAAATGTACGGACGGCTTTGCACCCGGCGCCAGATCGATACGCTTGAAGTAGCGGCCCGCCGCGATCGGTGAATCAACCAGCTCATCAACGCTGACCGCTTTGAAACGTGCGCCTTCGGGAGATGTGCCGACCTGCTCGAGCGCCGTGCCGAATCCCCATCCAGCCGGCAACTTGATTGTTGGTGTGATCTCAATTTTGCCCGTCTGGTAACCCGCCGGATAAAACAACACCTGATTCCATTCGAGGACAACCATCCGTGGCGTCGCTGAGACACCCGCCCCGAAATTGCCCCCGGTGGTGGGCGACAGAAATTGAAACTCGATATTGAGCAGCGACACGCCGGTCGGCACGACGAGGTCGATTGAGTACATGTCCTCAAGGTCGCGCCGCCAATCAATACGCTGACCGTTGCCAGTGATTTTGATTCCAGTGACGCCATCGATCGGCCCCGTCGGTCCGTGCTCTCCGGGGATCCATTTCGGAAAGCTCAGGGTCATCGGTCCGGATTTCACCGGGACAGTTTCCTGCACCTTGAAAATTTTTCGTGCAGCGTCGGAAAGATCGACCTTTAGTGTGAGCATGCCAGGATAAGGCGCATCCAGGATCGGCTTGGCAGAATGACTATTCGCGGAGAGAGAAATGATGGCGACGAAAAAAACGCAACGGAGAAAAGCAGGCATGGTGTGATGTCCTGATTGATATGAAATGTATGAGGGTTGACTGATACGTGCGCGAAAAATTCGTTTGCCGGAAGACGCCGGGCGTATTTGGCAAGCGGCAGGTTAGCATATTCGCGCAACTGCCCGCTTCAAACCTCGAGCGGATCCACGTCGATCACCCACTTCACGGCGCGCGACTCATGTTGCCGCACCAGCGGTAACCATGCGGTCAGAAATTTTTGCAATGCGCCACGCGAACCTGCCTGCACCATCAACTGCTGTCTAACATGGTCGGCCTTGCGCGCGAGCGGCGCAGGCACCGGATCCCAGATGTGCAGCGTTTTGTCCGGACGTGTCGTGAGCGTCGCGGCGGCGCTCAGCGCGACATCGCGCATGAATGCATCGATTGCGTCCGTGGATTTCGCCTCGGCACGGAGCAAGGCCAAATACGTGTACGGCGGCAGGTTGGCCGACTTTCGCTCAGCCAGCGCCATCTCGGTGAATCGCGCGTGATCCTGCGAGGCGACCGCCTGATATAGCGGATGTGTGGCGAAACGCGTTTGAATGAGCACCCGACCGGGCAAATCCGCGCGACCGGCGCGTCCCGCCACCTGACAGAGCTGCGCGACCATCCGCTCGGCTGCGCGAAAATCGGCCGAGAACATGGCGCCGTCCGCATTGACCACGCCGACCAATGTGATCTTCGGAAAATCGTGTCCCTTGGCGAGCATTTGCGTGCCGATCAGCACATCTATTTCACCTGCGGCGGCGGCGTCAAATATCTTTTCGGCGGCACCGCGTTTGCGTGTTGAATCGCGATCGACGCGGGCGATGCGCGCAGTTGGTAATTTTTCACGCAATGCTGTTTCGATACGTTCTGTGCCCTGTCCCGCGGGTACGAGTTCATGGCTGCCGCAGGAGGCACACGCGGCCGGCACTTTCGACTGGTAGCCACAATGGTGACACTTCAGGCGCCGGACTTTTTGATGAAACACCAGCCGTGCACTGCACCGCTTGCATTCCGGCGTCGCCGCACATTGTGCGCAAACCAGCGCAGGTGAATAGCCACGGCGATTGATAAACACCAACGCTTGTTCACCGCGTTGCACCGTCTCTGCAATGGCATTGATCAATGTCGCAGAGAGGCCGTGTTCGGCGCGTTCATGATTGAGGTCGATGAAGGCGATGTTCGGCATCAACGCGTTCGTTGCAGCCCGCTTTGTGAGAACGAGTTGTTCGAAGCGCCCGCGCGCGACGTTTTGCACGCTCTCCAGCGAGGGCGTCGCCGATCCCATGACGACCACACATTTTTCCTGCTGGGCACGAAAGATCGCGACGTCACGCGCCGAATAGCGAAACCCTTCCTGCTGCTTGAACGACTGATCGTGTTCCTCGTCAATCACGATCACGCCGAGCCTTGGCATCGGTGTAAATACGGCGAGCCGGGTTCCGATGACGATATCGGCGCGGCCCGATTGTGCATCCAGATAGCCTGTCATGCGTGGGACTGCCGCCATTCCACTGTTCTGCTGAACGATGTGTGCATGCGGAAAACGCAATTTCACTTGCCGCAAAAATTGTGGCGTGAGGTTGATCTCCGGCACCAGCACCAACGCCTGACGGCCATGCATCAAGGCGTCGGCGATCACGTGCAAATACACCTCGGTCTTACCGCTGGCGGTGACACCGAAAAGGAGCATGGGCGCAAATGTGCCGCGCTGAGCCGTGATTCGCGCAATGGCGTTTCGCTGCTCGATGGTAAGGGTGGGGCCGGGCACGATGGTCCCTGTCGTGTGATGCCTAGCGTGTGTGGTTGGCGTCGCGGCATCCACGGCAATATCACTTATTCGTACCCAGCCTTTTTTCAGCAGCGTGGACAAAACGCTCGCCGCCCGGGCATGCCGCAATTTCAATTCTGCTTCTGTTTGTGGCGCGCCAAGCACTGCAGCCAGCATCATGCGCTGCGCGACTGCGCGCGCTGCCAGCGCGCCAGGTGCGCCGAGGGCTGCACGCCCCGATGCAGTTATGTCAACGATGCGCGGCGATCTGGCAAGTATCGGTTTTGGCACACGCATCGCCGGAGACAGGGCATTTAGCGCAATGGGGCCTAAGGGATAGTGGTAGTAACTTTCGCAAAAGCGGAATAATGCGAAATCATCCGCTGAAAATTTAGGCAGTGCGCGTTGGACGTGGATGATCGGCTTTAATTTTTCTGCCGGCACATCGGTTTCATCGCTCAGGCCGACAATCACGCCAGCGAGTTTCTTGTTCCCAAAAGGCACGATAACGACGTGGCCAATGTCGTCCATGGTCATGTCCGATCCTCGATAATCGAAGTGTTTGGCCAGCGGCACGTCGAGCGCTACATGAGCGATATGCGCCTTCACAAGCGTGCTATTGCTCCCTCTGGAGCGCCCGGAAAGCCGCGCCGATACTGGATTTCCGGCTTGTGGATAACTTTGTGCATAGCTCGCAATCTATGAGGTGAATCCCACGCCTGACTATGAGGATTGCTGAAGTGGCAGGGCTAAATTCGCCAAAATACTCATGCAAAACAAATGGTTGCAGATATCTCCTGCAAAACCTGTTTTAGCACTCGCCAAACAGGCTTTCTGTGCATAAGCAAGCCCCCAGACAGGTGATTTGCAAAAATATTTTTCTTGACAATTAAAACTTGCTACAGCCTAGCACTGGCGCGGTGAACGGCGTTAACGAGTGCTTCCACATGATCGGGATTGGTAAATTGCGAAATGCCGTGGCCGAGGTTAAACACATGCCCCGTCGCGTTTTTGTCATAGGCAAATTCATTGAGTACCCGCGTTGCTTCGCGCTCGATTGTGGCGGGATCGCCAAACAAAACATTCGGGTCGAGATTGCCCTGCAGTGCGACTTTTTGACCGACGCGCCGCTTCGCATCAGATAAGCTGATCGTCCAGTCGAGGCCCAGCGCATCAGCGCCACACTCGGCCATTGATTCCAGCCACAGGCCGCCACCCTTGGTGAAAAATACGCGCGGCACGGCGCGTCCATCGTTGCTGCGCTTCAATCCATCCATGACGCGCTTGGCATAGGCGAGGGAAAATTCCTGATACGCCGAATGCGACAACGCACCGCCCCAGGTATCGAACAGCATCACTGCTTGTGCGCCCGCGTCAATTTGTGTGTTCAGATAGGCGATCACGCTCTGGGTATTTTTTTCCAGGATCGTGTGCAACAGATCCGGACGCTGGTACAGCATGGTTTTAACGTGGCGAAAATCGTCCGAGCCGCCGCCTTCAATCATGTAACAGGCCAATGTGAATGGGCTGCCGGAAAAACCAATCAGTGGAACGCGACCGTTGAGCGCCCCCCGAATTTGCGCGACAGCGTCGGTCACGTATTTGAGCTGATCGATGTCGGCGACCGGGAGTTTTTTCACTTCTTCTTCTGTTCGTACTGTGCGCTCGAATTTCGGGCCTTCGCCCTCAACAAAATAAAGTCCGAGTCCCATTGCATCGGGAACAGTAAGGATGTCGGAGAACAGAATCGCCGCATCAAGCTTGAAACGGTCAAGCGGCTGTAGCGTGACTTCGGTGCAGTAATCCGGATTTTTGGCAAGCCCCAGAAAGCTGCCGGCTTTTTTTCGTGTCGCGTTGTACTCGGGCAAATAGCGTCCCGCCTGGCGCATGATCCAGATCGGCGTATAGGGTGTTGGTTCACGCATGAGTGCGCGAAGGAAAGTGTCGTTTTGGAGGGGGGGCATTTGAGCAGAGTCGCGAGGTAATAGCGCGGCATGATCGCCGTGCCCTGCGATTATCTCACCTGTTATGCAGCCTCGATGGAGCGTAGCGAAATCGTGGACGACGCGGACATGCTGCTTCCGCAATACGATTTCATACCAGCATAATAAGTAAAAAAACCAGCATTGGCGCGGTGTTCAAGACATTTATATGCCAGAAGCCTCGTCAAATGGCGGTCTGCCGAATATTTGCAACACCAACTAACGTGGCAATTCGGATGATCCCATCAAGTACGCATCGACTGAACGCGCGCATTGTCTGCCTTCGCGAATCGCCCAGACGATAAGCGACTGCCCGCGACGCATATCGCCGGCTGCAAACACTTTCGGATTTGCAGTTTGGTAGGCGAGTGCGGTGGCGGTGTCGTCGACATGGGCATTCACGTTTTGGCGTGCGTCCTTCGTCACGCCGAGTGCTGCGAACTGTTGGAGCAATCCTTTTTGCGTAGGCCCCATGAAACCCATCGCCAGCAGCACGAGGTCAGCCTTCATTTCGAATTCGGATCCGGCGACTTCCTGCATTTTGCCATCCCGCCACTCAACCCGAACGGCCTTCAGTTTTTCCACTTTGCCGTTGCTGCCCGTAAATTCCTTTGTCGCAATTGCCCAGTCGCGATCGCAGCCTTCTTCATGCGATGACGACGTGCGCAGCTTGATCGGCCAATTGGGCCATACCATCGGCTTATTTTCCTGTTCGGGTGGTTGCGGCATCAATTCAAACTGCGCAATTGACTTCGCGCCGTGGCGGTTTGACGTCCCGACGCAATCGCTGCCGGTATCACCCCCACCGATAACGACGACATGCTTGTCTCTGGCGGTAAGTTGATTAAGAACCGTGTCGCCTGCCACAACTTTATTTTGCAGCGGCAGGAAATCCATCGCGAAATGAATGCCCGCCAATTCGCGCCCCTTTACCGGAAGATCGCGCGGCCATTCGGCACCACCGGAGAGTACAACCGCGTCGAAATCCTGCAACAGTGCATCGGCAGGCGTATCCACACCAATATTCTGGTTCACGCGAAATTTCACGCCCTCCGCTTCCATCTGCTCAACGCGCCGATCGATGTGCGATTTTTCCATTTTGAAATCGGGAATTCCGTAGCGCAGCAAGCCGCCGATGCGATCATTTTTTTCAAACAAAATCACGTCGTGGCCGACTCTCGCAAGCTGTTGCGCGGCCGCCATGCCGGCTGGCCCCGAACCCACCACTGCAACGCGTTTGCCGGTGCGATGCTTAGGTGGCTGCGGCACTACCCAGCCCATTTCCCAACCCTTGTCGATGATGGCGTGCTCAATCGATTTGATGCCCACCGCGTCGTTGTTGATGTTGAGCGTACAGGCGGCTTCGCATGGCGCAGGACAGACGCGACCAGTGAATTCAGGAAAATTATTCGTCGAGTGCAGAGTATCGAGCGCTTCGCGCCAATTCTGGCGAAATACCAGATCGTTGAAATCCGGAATGATGTTGTTGACCGGGCAACCGGTCTGGCAAAACGGAATGCCGCAATCCATGCAGCGCGCACCCTGCTGTTTGGCCTCAGCATCGTTCAGATGGAGCACAAACTCGTGATAATTTTTTACCCGCTCAAGAGGCGCAATGGATGCTTCGCTCAAGCGTTGATATTCCAGAAACCCGGTTGCCTTGCCCATTCAATTTCTCGCGTATGTAGGTAGCTGTGGTTATGCAGCTTTTTGTGTTGTTTTGGTGGCGGCTTTTTTTTCGGCCATTTCATTGAGTGCGCGACGATATTCAGTCGGCATTACTTTCACGAACAGGCGCGACCACTTCGGCCAGTTGCCGAGGATGTCCAGCGCACGCTGGCTGCCGGTGTACTTGGCGTGATTTTCAATCAATGATTTCAGCAAGACGGTGTCCGACATGCCAAGGTGCGATGCTGGTGTGGCCACATCTGAAAGCGTTTCGAGCTCGGCCATTGCGGTGTTGCAACGATCTTTGAACAAGCCGTCTTCATCCAGTACATAGGCGACGCCGCCGGACATGCCGGCGCCAAAGTTACGGCCCGTTGCACCCAGCACCGCGACGGTACCGCCGGTCATATATTCGCAGCCGTGGTCGCCAGTGCCTTCAACCACTGCAGAAGCCCCGGAATTGCGCACGCAGAAGCGCTCGCCTGCGACGCCACGGAAGTACGCCTCACCGGCAATCGCGCCGTAAAGCACGGTATTGCCAACGATAATATTTTCGAGCGGATTGCCTTTGAAGCTGGCATGCGGCTTGACGACCACGCGCCCGCCACTCAACCCCTTGCCAACATAGTCGTTGGCCTGTCCGGTCAGCTCCATCGTCACACCATGCGCCAGGAACGCACCAAAACTCTGGCCCGCCGTGCCGCCCAATGTAATGTGGATGCTGTCGTCAGGCAAACCAACGTGACCGAATCGCTTGGCCACCTCACCGGAGAGCATCGCACCCACGGTACGATTCCGGTTGCGGATCGTGGAGTCAATTTTTACCTTTTGCTGCGCTTCCAGCGCCAGTTTGGCTTCTGCGATCAGCTTGTGATCGAGTGCATCCGTCAAGCCATGATCCTGCGTCTCGCAATGGTGGCGGGCAACTGTTTTGGGCATGTCCGGCATATGAAAAATGCGCGAAAAATCGAGGCCCTTGGCTTTCCAGTGCGCAACGCCCTTGGTGGTTTCGAGTAAATCCGCACGACCGATGAGTTCATCAAATTTGCGAACACCCATCTGCGCCATCAGTTCGCGCACTTCTTCGGCGATGAAGAAAAAGAAGTTCACCACATGCTCGGGCTGGCCGGTAAATTTCCTGCGCAAAACAGGGTCTTGTGTGGCCACGCCGACCGGGCAAGTATTGAGGTGGCATTTGCGCATCATGATGCAGCCCTGAACCACGAGTGGCGCCGTGGCAAAGCCGAATTCGTCGGCACCCAGCAAGGCGCCGATCACCACGTCGCGACCGGTTTTCATCTGGCCATCGACTTGCACCGCGATGCGACCGCGCAGGCGATTCAGCACCAGCGTCTGCTGGGTCTCAGCCAGGCCCAGTTCCCACGGTGTGCCGGCATGTTTGATCGATGAAACCGGTGATGCTCCCGTGCCACCATCGTGGCCCGCAATCGTCACGTGATCAGCCTTGGCTTTGGCAACGCCTGCCGCAACTGTGCCAACGCCGACTTCAGACACCAGCTTCACCGAAATCGACGCACGCGAATTGCAATTCTTCAGATCGTGAATCAGTTGCGCTAAATCTTCGATGGAATAAATATCGTGGTGCGGCGGTGGCGAAATCAATTCCACCCCCGGCGTTGCAAAACGCAGTGCGCCAATATATTCAGAGACCTTGTGGCCCGGCAATTGGCCACCTTCTCCCGGCTTGGCACCTTGCGCCATCTTGATCTGGATTTGATCCGCCGAATTCAAATATTCCGCTGTCACGCCAAAGCGCCCCGACGCCACCTGCTTGATACGGGAGCGCAACGAATCGCCTTCTCGCAGTGGAATATCGATTTCAACCGCATCACCGAGTTTGCTCTTGAGCGACTCGCCAGCTTTTTTCACCGCGATAAAACGCTTCGGATCTTCGCCGCCCTCGCCGGTATTGGATTTGCCGCCGATGCGGTTCATGGCAACTGCCAATGTCGCGTGCGCCTCGGTCGAAATGGAGCCTAACGACATCGCACCCGTGGCAAAGCGCGTCACAATATCTTTTGCCGATTCCACTTCCTCAATCGGCACCGTCGCGCCCGCTGATTTGATCTCAAACATCCCGCGCAACGTCATGTGCCGTTTGGACTGGTCATTGATGAGCTGTGCGTATTCCTTGTACGTCGAATATGAATTTGCTTTGGTTGAGTGTTGCAGCTTTGCGATGACCTCAGGGGTCCACATGTGCGCCTCACCGCGCACGCGATAGGCGTATTCGCCGCCTGCGTCAAGCTGCGTGCGCAACACCGGATCGTCGCCGAATGCCTTCTGGTGCTGGCGCATGGATTCTTCGGCGATTTCGAAAATGCCGATGCCTTCGACATTGGATGCAGTGCCAGAGAAATACTTGTCGACAAATTCGCGCGACAATCCCACCGCTTCAAAAATCTGTGCGCCACAGTAGCTTTGGTAGGTTGAAATGCCCATTTTGGACATCACCTTGAGCAGGCCCTTGGAGACCGCCTTGATATATTTTTTCTCTGCTTCCTTCGGATCGATTCCCGGCAAGTAATCCTGCATGTGCCGCAAGGTGTCCAGCGCGAGGTAAGGATGCACTGCTGCAGCGCCATAGCCACCGAGCAGCGCAAAGTGATGCACTTCGCGCGCACTGCCGGTTTCCACAACAAGCCCTGTCGATGTGCGCAGCCCCTTTCGTACCAGATGTTGGTGCACTGCACCGACAGCGAGCAAAGCGGGAATAGCCACATGCGCGGCATCGACCCTGCGATCAGTGATGATGAGCAGGTTAAAGCCCAGTCGCAGCGCGTCCTCGGCATGCGCACAAAGTGAGGCAACAGCGGCTTCAATACCTTCGGTACCCCATGCGGCAGGGTAGGTAATGTCGAGTTCGTGGCTTCGGAAATAGTTGCCAGTGAACATATCGATATGACGAATCTTTTCCATATCGTCGGTGGTCAATACAGGCTGTGGCACTTCCAGCCACTGACCTGGATCGCTGTGTTCAATGTCGAGCAGGTTTGGACGCGGGCCAATGGTAATGGCCGTCGACATCACCAACTCTTCTCGAATTGGATCGATCGGGGGATTGGTTACCTGCGCAAACAGTTGCTTGAAGTAATGCGATAAATTGCGCGGCTTGTCCGACATCACGGCGAGCGGCGAATCATTGCCCATCGAGCCGGTCGCCTCGATGCCATTGATGGCCATGTTTGAGAGGATGAATTTCAGGTCCTCCTGGGTATAACCAAACGCCTGCTGCAAATCAAGCAAGGGCACGGACGATTTTTCTGCTGGTGCGGGTTGTGGCAAATCGTCCAGGCGAATGCGCGCCTGCTTTACCCATTCGCGATACGGCTTCGCGGTGGCGAGTTCGCGTTTGAGCTGGTCGTCATCGACGATCTTGCCTTTTTCGATGTCGACCAAAAACATTTTGCCGGGTTGCAGGCGCCATTTCTTGACGATCTTCGATTCGGGAATATCGAGCACACCGGCTTCCGAGGCCAACACCACCAAATCGTCATCGGTGAGAATGTAGCGCGCCGGGCGCAGGCCATTTCGATCAAGCGTTGCGCCAATTTGGCGACCGTCTGTGAAAGCCATCGCGGCAGGCCCGTCCCATGCCTCCATCAACGTCGCGTGGTATTCGTAAAACGCCCGGCGATCTTCATCCATCAGCTTATGGCCGCTCCATGCCTCGGGAATCATCATCATCATCGCGTGCGCCAGCGAATAGCCGCCCATCACCAGCATTTCGAGACAGTTGTCGAAACTGGCTGAATCGGATTGCCCGTCGTAAATCAGCGGCCAGATTTTTTTCAAATCCTCCTTCAACACGGGCGACGCAATCGCCTGCTGGCGCGCGCGAATCCAGTTCACGTTTCCGCGCAGCGTATTGATTTCGCCGTTGTGCGCAATCATGCGAAACGGGTGCGCCAAATCCCAGGTTGGGAAAGTATTGGTGGAGAAGCGCTGATGCACCAGCGCCAACGCGGTTGTCATCGATGGATCGCGCAGGTCGAGATAATATTGGCCGACCTGATCGGCGAGCAGCATGCCCTTATAGACAATGGTGCGTGTTGAAAATGAAGATACGTAAAATTCTTTGCCATGGCGAAGCTGCAAGGCTTGAATGGCGTGGCCGGAACTCTTTCGGATAATGTAGAGTTTTCGTTCAAGATCATCCTGCGTGATCACCCCCGCCGCGCCGTTGCCGCGCGCGACAAATACCTGGCGGATTAGCGGCTCGACGGCGATAGTGGCTGGCGAAAGGCCGTGGTTGTCCGTTGGCACATCGCGCCAACCGAGCAGAATTTGACCCTCGGCGTGAATGGCCCGTTCAATTTCCTGCTCGCACGCCATCCGCGATGCTGGCTCGCGCGGCAGAAACACCATGCCGACACCATATTGGCCAAGTGCAGGTAACGTCATGCCTTGCTTGCCGCAAACACGCCGCAAGTGTGCATCAGGCAGCTGGATGAGAATGCCGGCACCATCGCCAAGTAATGGGTCGTATCCGGTCGCTCCCCGATGGCTGAGGTTGTCGAGAATCTTTAAGCCCTGCTCGATAATCGAGTGAGATTTTTTGCCCTTTACGTGCGCGACGAAACCGACGCCGCAGGCATCGTGTTCATTGCGGGGGTCATACAATCCTTGCGCGACCACTGCTTGTGACGCGTGCGGGACGGATGGGGCGGTGGCAACGACTTTCGGCATGCGAAGATACTCCGAGAAAAACTTGGTAACAAAATACATTGCTTGGCGTTCGCGCGGAACAGCAATATGGAACTGTGACGATTGTTACCGGGAATGTTGGGCTTTTGGCCCCGCAGTTTTTCGACGGACGGGACGCTCGATAAAGCCGACCCAACACGCTGATACAGAAAGACTATTCCAGGAAGAGTTCATAATAACGCTGGTTATTGCGCGCTGCAACAAATTTGTCTCAAGCTCAAAAATCGTCGGCCAACCCTAGAGCGCGGCGCGCCATGCGAGGATAATGATTTGAGATGTACACTTTGGTAGAATCCCAATGTTGACAAATACTTTTGCAGTATTGTTGCTGTGATGCCTTAACATCAGAAAGGGCGTTTTCGTGAAGATGAACAGGATGGTTTGGCGCGGCATGAATCTACTGCTCGCGACATGCGTCGCGGTGCTACTCAGTTCGTGTGGAAGCGGAGCTGTGACTGGTACGCCAACGCCCGATCCAGCTGCCGGGACAACTTTGGCGGTCTCGCCACCTACCGTCGACTTGTTCCCGGATTTACCAACTACGTTGACAGTCACAGGTGGAACCAGTCCCTACAAAGCCTTTTCCAGCAACAGCGCAGTGCTGCCGATTACGGCTACTGTGACCGGCGCAACATTTTCTGTAATTCCAAATGCTGTGCCAGCGGACACGGCAATCGACATTACCGTGCGGGACGCAGTGAATGGAGCTGCGACGGCAAAGGCAACCGTTAAACCATCGACGTTGATCAATCAAATTGTATTTACTCCTTTCGGCCCTACTGCCGCAGGATGCGGCACTAACGCCCTTTGTAGCGGCGGCGACGCACAAATTGTTGTTAAGGCCGTGCAAAACGGTGTTGTACTGCGAAATCGGCCGATTCGTTTCGATGCTTTTACGGGTGACTTTCAATTCGTAGTGCTTGCGACTGGGGCAAAAGTCAGTTCGCTCGTCGTCAACACGGATGAACAAGGTGAGGCTACTGTGCGCATTACGGCCAATGTTGGTGCTGCCACTCAGGTTGCAACTATCCAAACAACCGATGTCACTTCTGGTTTATCCAGACGATACAACTTCAATATTGTTCAGCAGGTGTCGGGGGTTGGTATCCTTTCAACATTGCCGAGTAGTGACATAACTCTCACGGGCGCGAAGGGGCCGCCTGGCGGAGACGGATTCTGTCCTGTTGGCTCCGTCGATTACTACATTTTCGGCGGCACACCACCATACAACGTTGTATCTCCACTTCCCGCCGTTGCATCGGTGACGCCTAGCAACGTTGGTACCAATGGAGGCCGATTTACGGCACAAGTCAACGGCTGCGGGAAGGTTGCATTTATCGTTACGGATGCGACGGGCCGCGCGATTGAGACGTCATCGTTAAATGCGGTGCAAGGCGCCAAAGGCGATGCCGTTATTACTACGCCGCCAGCCTCCCTAACGGTTACACCTTCAGGGACGCTCACGATCGCATGCGGAACGAGTAAGAGTGTTACCGTAAGCGGCAGCGGAACTTTCAGCACTGCAATATTCGGCACTCAATTCGGGCTGACAGTAAGTCCGTCGGCGGGAACGCTTTCCACGGCAGGAACCTCCGTAACTATCAGCACAAATGCCGGCTTCACTTATTCAAGTCCAAGGGTCGACTTTCTCAATGGGAGCCTTACAACGTCGGTTCCAATCGTGGTGACCGGCCTCAATGGCGGTGGGACTTGCTAACAGCGATTTTTGAAAATAGCGTTACGTTAATTACCAAATGAAATCATGCGGTTATATGGCTTCTGCACCATTCTTTCATCTAAATGGTCTAACGAAGGTATAAGACGTCCGTAGGCGCTAGGACCAAACCACTAAAAAAACTTGCATCAAACTGAAAGTTGCGCTTTAATAAAAGCAGGTAAGGCTATAATTCTTTAAGAAAAGTGGATCGAAAATAAACCTCACTGATCACATTCTTGAAGCTGAACTTAAAAGGAAACCGCCGTGGCAATTAAAAATTATTTCCGTAGCACGGGTAGTTGGGCCAGACATGCCGCGATCATCGCTGTCTTCGGCGCAATGGGCGCATTGCTCGGGTCATGTGGTGGCAGCGGCGTCACAAGTACTAATGCAGGCGGTGCCCTCCAAATTCTGCCGCTCAGCGCTGACGTATTTCCTGGTGTAGCGACAGACTTGAACGTCAGCGGCGGTACTGGCGGCTATGTGCCAGTCACAAGCAACGCCGCAGTAATTCCAACGCCCACGGTGTCGGGATCAAAAATCACGGTTACCGCAAATACTGTTGCCGTCGATACACCCGTGACAATCACGGTGAGAGATAGCTCAGGCACGACTGCATCAGCGACGGTAAACGTCAAAGCCACTGCACTCAACAACACAATAACCATCACGCCAATTGCTCCAACGGGTACAGGATGTTCTGGATTGTGTAGCGGCGGCGATGCACAGGTGACCGTGAAGGCTTTGCTCAACGGTAATGTATTGAAGAATCGCCCCATCAGGTTCGATGTCTTCCAGGGTGATTTTCGTTTTGTGACACCAGCCGTCTACGCGACCCCCCCGGGCCCCAATGCGCAGGTGACCACGGTGACCATCAATACGGATGAATTCGGTATAGCCGTCGCACGATTGACAGCGATTGTTACTGCGCCCACGCAAGTGGCGACGTTGACCGCAACCGACACGGTCACCGGGTTAGTGCGTTATGCGAATTTTAATATTGTTCAGGCGACCAGCGGAGCGGGCATCCTGTCCGTCCTGCCGAGTGGAAGCGTCACTTTCACTGGTGCCAAACCACTTGCCGGACAGCCTGCGCAGTGTCCGTTCGGCGGTGTGGTCGATATGTACATTTACGGCGGTACGCCACCGTATGTTGTAGTGTCTCCATTGACACAATATTTGACTGTAAGCCCACCCGTCGTTACGACCAATGGCGGAAGCTTCCGCGTCACGCAAAATGGCTGTGGCACCGCTTCGCTCATTGTGACAGATCAGCAGAATCGCGTGGTTGAAACGTCCTCGGTTGTCGGGGTGCTTGGCCCGGCAGGTGATGCGGCACCGGTACCAGTGCCGACTTCTTTGTCTGTAAACCCGACCACACATACGTTGCTCTGCGGCCAGACCGGTACCAGCACACTTTCGGGCGCTGGCAATTACACTGCAACAGTAACGACCCCGGGCGTACCGGCAGGCGCATTTACCGTTACTCCGACGGCAGGCGCAATACCTGGCACCATCAGCTTCACGCGTAACGCGCCCACGCCTCTGCTAAATTCGCCGACCGTCATTAACGTCAATCTCGTTGCAGGCGCTACTACGGTACCTGTCACTATCAACGTGCCGGCCAATTGTCCATAAGCTAGTTGCTGAAAAATCCAGCGGGCATCTCAATCGAGATGCCCGTTTTATTTTGTAACGGACTATCGACCCGCGAATCGCAGTGCGCTGAATTCAACCTGGGCACATCACGTTGTTTCTAGTATTTTTTTCGTCGCTGTTGATGACTGCTGTAGTCATTCAGCTACTCTGCCGCACGCGAATCGGAAAAGTGTTCCTGGATTTCCCCAGCGCGCGCGGCCTGCATACAGCACCCGTGCCGAGAATAGGCGGCATCGCCATATTCGCGAGCGTATGGATGTTGTCTTTTCTCTGGATGCAGCGCGACCTCGTTGCCGGTATCGTCGGGCTTAGCCTGATACTGCTCGCCATTTCCCTGCTCGATGATCTGCGACCGTTGTCGGTTCAGCTACGGCTACTGGTACATTCGGGAGCGGCGATATTGGTCGTGCTGTTGTGGGTGCAGGCCTTTGGGCTGGTGCCCGCTCAACCCTATGCATTGATGCACGGAGTCATTTCGCTGTCTGAAGCGTTCACACTTGTGCTGGCAATCGTGTGGATGACCAATCTGTATAACTTCATGGATGGCGCGGACGGTCTGGCTGGCGGCATGTCCGTGATTGGCTTTGGCAGTTATGCAATCGCACTGGCGATGCTGCCCGATTCGGGAGGGTCGTTCGGTCTGCTGGCAACCGCGCTTGCTGGGGC
>JANYFH010000403.1 GCA_025362705.1 Betaproteobacteria bacterium | reverse complement strand
GGCAGTGCTGCGCTGAAATTTTTTGACTGGGCATTCAAGAATGGCGCCAAGGCGGCAATGGAATTGGACTACGTTCCCATGCCTGAAAAGACCGTGAAACTGATCCATGATTTATGGAAGCG
Source organism: Betaproteobacteria bacterium (assembly GCA_025362705.1). Taxonomy (GTDB): domain Bacteria; phylum Pseudomonadota; class Gammaproteobacteria; order Burkholderiales; family Usitatibacteraceae; genus UKL13-2. The sequence continues at coordinate 3,170 of JANYFH010000403.1, read as the reverse complement.
TGAGCTGAAGGCGACTTCCGGCGGCGCGCCGATCTATCGGTAATCAGGCAAATTTTTGTTGCAACCAGAACGGTCGCACGCAGTCGCGTGCGACCTGTTTTCAATTCAAAAACTTACACCCCGGAACGCGTGACTTACCATGAGCCTTACTGACGGTAGCGCACTAGTTACAAGCAATGAGACTTCCCGCTACGTTTCCCAGGAGCAACAGCTTGCGACGCTGACGCGGCGCTTGGCGCTACAGCGCGTTCTGGACGGGCTGTTTCGCAAAACCACGCTATTCTTTGCGCTGTTCGTGCTTGCAATGCTCGCCGCAATTATTGCCGCGCTTATCTATGGTGGCTACCCAGCGATTGAGAAATTTGGGCCCGGCTTCCTGACGAGTCGCGCGTGGAATCCGGTTACCCACGAGTACGGTGCGCTGAACGCCATCTATGGCACCGTGGTGACTTCGTTTATAGCGCTGCTTATCGGCGTTCCCCTGAGTTTCGGTATTGCCGTTTTTCTGACAGAGCTCTGTCCGGTGTGGCTGAAGCAGCCACTCGGCACCGCAGTCGAATTGCTCGCAGGCATTCCCTCCATCATCTACGGCATTTGGGGGCTATTTGTCTTCGCGCCAATTTTTGCCGAATACATTCAGCCTTTCTTGACCAGGACTGTCGGTGCCATCCCCGTCATTGGCGAATTATTCCAAGGGCCGCCAACGGGTATTGGCGTGCTTGCGGCTGGCATCATCCTGGCCGTCATGGTGATTCCGTTCATTGCGTCTGTGATGCGGGATGTGTTTGAAGTTGTGCCCGGCGTATTGAAAGAATCCGCATATGGACTTGGAGCGACGACGTGGGAGGTCGTGCGCAACATCGTGCTACCTTACACCAAGGCTGGTGTGGTTGGCGGCATCATGCTTGGCCTGGGTCGTGCGCTGGGTGAAACCATGGCCGTTACTTTCGTTATCGGCAATGCGCCCAAGATTGCCGCCTCTCTTTACTCGCCCGGCAATTCGATCGCCTCCACGCTGGCCAACGAATTCGCCGAAGCAAGCGACGTACTGCACGTGTCATCCCTGATTTCGCTCGGGCTTGTCCTGTTTCTGATCACGTTGATCGTCCTGACGCTGGCAAAACTGATGCTCGCGCAACTGGCTAAACAGGAAGGGGCACGTACATGAATTCGATTTATCGCCGCCGCGTATTGGTCAATCGCGTTTCTCTGGTGCTGGCGTTTGCGGCAATGGCCGTCGGCATGGTATTTTTGTTGTGGATCCTCTCAGTGCTTGTATTCAGGGGAATCGGTGGCATCAACATGGCGGTGTTCACCGAAATGACACCATCGCCTACCGGCGCTGGCGGACTTGCCAATGCCATTTTCGGCAGCCTGATGATGGTCGGATTCGCGACTTTCATCGCTACGCCCATCGGCATTCTTGCCGGTATCTATCTCGCCGAATTCGGCAATCGCGGCTGGGTTGGACCGACGACGCGGTTCATTAACGACATTCTCCTGTCTGCGCCTTCCATTATCATCGGGCTGTTCATTTACGCAGTCTATGTCGCGCAAGTACGGCATTTTTCGGCTTGGGCCGGCACGATGTCGCTATCGCTGCTGGCAATTCCGGTCGTCGTGCGCACAACTGAAAACATGTTGCGTCTGGTACCGGCAAGCTTGCGCGAAGCAGCTACTGCGCTTGGCGCACCGCAATGGAAAGTCATCCTTTCGGTTGCACTGCGTGCGGTGGGTGGCGGCGTACTCACTGGCGTATTGCTGGCGGTGGCGCGCATCAGCGGTGAAACCGCGCCCCTACTGTTTACGGCGCTCAACAATCAATTCTGGTCCGCCGACATGAATGCACCAATGGCAAATTTGCCGGTTGTCATTTTCCAGTTTGCGATGAGTCCATTTGAAAACTGGCAATCTCTAGCCTGGGCGGGCGCACTCCTGATCACCATTTTTGTGCTGACCTTGAACATTCTCGCACGCACCCTGTTTGTTCCACGCACGTCGTGATGCTCGCAAACTCAACCCTTTGAAAAAGAACATCGGGAACTAAATGAACGCTGTCCTCAGACCGGCCGCCAGTCCAGCCTCAACCAATGTGAAAATTTCCGTGAAGAACCTGCAATTCTTTTACGGCAGCTTCCAGAGCTTGAAAAACATCAACCTGGAAATTCCTGAGCGCCGCATCACCGCATTCATTGGGCCGTCGGGATGCGGGAAATCGACATTGCTGCGAACCTTCAATCGCATGTACGACCTGTATCCCGGTCAGCGCGCGGACGGTGAGATTCTCCTTAACGGCAAGAATATTCTCGAGAAAGACCAGGACGTTAACCTGTTGCGCGCGAAAGTGGGCATGGTATTCCAGAAGCCGACACCGTTTCCGATGTCGATCTACGACAACATCGCCTTTGGCGTGAAGCTCTATGAACGTCTTTCCGCATCCGAAATGGATGACCGCGTTGAGTGGGCACTCAAAAAAGCAGCGATCTGGGATGAAGTCAAAGACAAACTTAAACAGAGTGGTTTGTCGCTTTCCGGCGGCCAGCAGCAACGACTTTGCATCGCACGCGCGGTTGCCGTGCGCCCTGAAGTGGTGCTGCTGGACGAGCCGACATCAGCGCTCGATCCAATTTCCACGGCGAAAATAGAAGAGCTGGTGCATGAGTTGAAAGAGGACTACACCATCGCCATGGTCACCCACAACATGCAGCAGGCCGCGCGCGTATCGGACTTCACGGCATATATGTACCTCGGCGAACTGGTTGAGTATGGCGTGACTTCTGAGTTGTTCATCAAGCCTCAGCGCAAGGAAACCGAGGATTACATTACGGGCCGATTTGGATGAGCGCGTACATGCAACACTCCATGAACAGCATCTCTGATATGTAACATTGAGTGGGTATAACAGTGGTTGATTTCATCAACCACTGGAAACAACAATGCCACTGCTCCGTATAAAACGGCAAGTTTCTGCCATCGCTTTCGACTTCCTTTTTTCCTCCGGTCCATTCATATCAGCCCGTTCGGCTGCCTTGCAGATCGGTGTCGTACTCGATCAGAACGGTGTCAACGCTGACGCGGGACGGGACTATATTGCTGGCGCAAGAACATGGTTCGACCATATCAATGCCAATGGTGGTGTCAACGGGCGACGCATTCAGGTAATTGTCAAA